>CAZGDR010000041.1:0-15908 GCA_964524755.1 uncultured Spirochaetaceae bacterium | reverse complement strand
TGTCTAAATATTCAGCGGAATACGAGTCTGGATTATCCTTATATGCACCAACAAATATTTTGTCGCGATGTACCTTCATGTTAGCCAGTAATGCGAATTTGTTTTCAGTAGTGCCTAAGAGCGTTTTTATAAGGTTCCTTTCCCCTTTCAAAATTACAGTATAGATCGGGTTACCTGATACCACCAGCTTAGCTACTGAAACATCGACTCCACAAGTCTGTGCCCATTCATCTAATGTAGCTTGAATCTGTGCATCGTTGACCTCAGAAATAGTGTAAACACTTCCTCCCATATATTTGGCAAGGGTAAGGCGACGTTCAGTGTCGATAGCCTGCATATCTGTAAAAACAAATCCCTCAGAAACAAGCGAATTTAAGCTCTTAAGCACTTCATTAGTATCTAGCGTCGTTCCACCATGAATATCGATTAGGAGGGCCTCCTCAGAGCCACTCATGCCAGTTGAGAGTGGATTAACGAACTCCATTTTTGGTTTTGGATTAAAACCTTGGGTAAAACTAACTGGAATACGGGCACGTTGAAAAGTTTGCTCAAAGATTCGCATAACGTTAATGTGGGAGATAAAAGTAGCTCGTCCCTCTTTACGATAGAAAAACAGGACAGGACGTGAAGGAAGAGGTTCTGAAAGCTGCACTTCCTTATGTTCTATTTCTATCTTTTCTGGGGCTTCAAATACGCTATGTTGCTTTCCACACACACCACAGGGATTTTCACAGGTAGGAAAACAGCGGTTTGTTATAATGGCCTCTCTCGCTTGTTCCCATTCTCGTCGTAAATAGGCTTTGGAAACTCCAAGGGAAACAGAATCCCATGGGAGGACCTCGTGCGTGTCATGTTCTGTAAACATCCATGCATCAACACTAAAGTCCATGGCTTCTATAGCTTCCTTCCACGCATCTATCTGTAAATATTCATTCCAGGCATCTAACCTACAACCATTTTTATACGCTTCTTCAATTAAGTGACCAATTCGAGAATCGCCACGACTGATGACGCCTTCAATGTAAGAGATCCATGGTTCATGATAAGAAACCTTAACCCCTTTTATTTCCTGTTGAATACTTTTCTTGATATCGATGAGATGTTCTTTTGACACTTTGGGCTCCATTTGCTTGGCCCATTGGAAAGGGGTATGTGGTTTTGGTATAAACGTTCCAATATTAATATTCATTCCAATCTTGGTCGCGTCATAAATAGCTTTTAGGAAATCTATAATGGCTTGTTTTTCCTCTTCCATGTCAATAAACGGTAATCCAACCATGAAATAAAACTTGGCTAAGCGCCAACCTCTATGTTTGGCTTCCTGTATAATTGAAATTACTTGTGCTAAGGGTACTTCTTTATTTATTGCCCGTTGCCACCGAGGAAGAGGAGTTTCAATAGCAAATGTAAGTCCACTTTTTCTAATGGTCGATAATTGCTCGAGAATATCGAGTGAAAAGGAGCTCACTTTGAGTGAAGGGAGAGAGAAAGAGACATGTTGCGGCAAGAACTCTTTATTCAATTGAGTAATCATGAAAGCTAGTTGTGGATGATCGCCTGAGGATAATGAGCTCAGGGTTACTTCACGGTAACCAAAGTCATTCACATGCTGTTCTACTTGCCTTTGGATGGCGTTAAACAGCTTTTGGCGGTAAGGTTTATAAAATTGTCCCGCATGACAAAAACGACACCCATTCGGGCAGCCTCTCATAATCTCTACTACCCCATTATCCTGAGCTACCTTAAAATTAGGGATAACAAAGTGTTCAAATACTTCTTTTGAATTTGAGGCGAATTCATCGTCTATAACACGAATTGTCCTTTGTTTATCAGGATACCATAAGAAAGGAAGTTTTTGTAATTGTGCAATGATTTGAGTTCTTGATTTCCCCTCTTCTTTTCCTGCGTGGATAGTTTGAATTACTTCGACGAACCCAGCTTCAGCCTCGCCTATGAAAACAAAGTCCAGAAAAGCGGAGAAAGGGAGAGGATTAGTTACAGCTGGCCCACCACCAATCACGATAGGATCACCATCTTTACGATCTTGGGCGTGGAGCGGTATCTTACCTAAATCTAAAACTTGTAAAATATTGGTAGCAGCTAATTCATAGCCAATAGAGATTCCCAAAAGATCTAATGCATGTAAAGGGATACCATGTTGGAGGGTATATAATGGAATATCGTGTTCACGTAACAACTGTTCAAAGTCAGGAGCAACTGAAAATACACGGTCATAACTAATCGGTTCTGCCATTCTTGCGATGAGATCATATAGAATACGCATGGCATTATTTGACATCCCTATCTCATACAGATCGGGAAAACACATTGCTACATGAGTCGAACTATCATCTAAAGGCCGTATAGGGCCATAGTGATACTCACCACCAATATAGCGGGCCGGATTGTCTATAGTAAGTAATTGGTTCCCAAAATGGGAGACGATATCTACTGTTTTCATCTATTGCTCCAAGCAAACTAAAGAGCGCCTTATTGAAGCGCTCTTCATGAGAGATATAAAAATTGGTGTTCCATAAGCCGGGTTCTGTTTATTGCAGTCATCTATCTAGGCTTTTTGTTACCAAAAAGCTCAAGCAACCTACCCACAAGGTTATGAGCGAACAACTCCCCTGCTGCTTGGTTTTGCTCCTGACGAGGTTTACCCTGCCATATCTGTTACCAGATACGCGGTGGGCTCTTACCCCACCATTTCACCCTTACCTAGTACTAGGCGGTATATTTTCTGCGGCACTTTCTCTAGCCTTACGGCTGCCGGGAGTTACCCGGCGTCATGTTCTATGGAGCCCGGACTTTCCTCCAGTTACTGGCTATGCCGTAACTGGCGACCGCTTGGCACACCAAAATATCATTATTATAAAAGATCAGCAAACTCATCCTTATCAACGAATTCAGCTAAGCCAGCCTCTTCAATTTCAGAATCATCAACTTGATGAAGGACTTGCTCAACACCTTCCACATCTTCCCAATAGAGGACTCGACTACAATAGGGACAGAATTTGAAATCCTCACCTACTCGAACATCATTTACAAATTGGAATGGAAGGGTCATGTGGCACCCCTGACAGACTAAGCCATGCACAGGCACTATACCTACACCTGACTTATTCTTAATAATTCTTTCAAACTTAAAAAGGATTGAATCGTCAATTCCAGGGATGAGGGAATCTTCTTGTTTCTTTAAAGCATTAATTTCAGACTGTTTTGCTTTGAGTAATGAATCTTTCTTCTCACTCTCAGTCTTAACCTCTTCTTCCTGAATCTCCATCAACTGTTCATGTTCTTCTATTTGCTCTTGCAACTCAGAATAGTATTTTTCTTTAGCAAGCAAGCTCTTTCGCAACGACTGTTCGCGTAATGAAGCGTCTTTAATCTCTTTTTCCAAAGCTTCAAATTCTCTTTGAGTTGAAATAAGTTCCATTTGCCGTTCTGAGGTCTCTCTTGCATTTTCTGCTTCATCTAAAGAAATTCTCAGGGATTTTAGATCCTTTTCAGTTCTATCTAGTCGCTCATGCTTCTCGATATAGGATCGTTTACCTAGATTAAGCAACTCTTCTTTTGTTTCGAGAGTCCGTGGAATCTCTTTTACTTCTTCAAGTATTGCAAATTTCTTGGCCAGAACCCCTTGAAGATCGCGAAGTTTATCAAACACTTCTTGCATATATTACTCCTGCCTTAATGGTACTAAATGAAATCCTTAAGTCTTCTGCTCCGTTTTGGGTGCCGAAGACGACGTAACGCTTTAGCTTCAATTTGTCGAATACGTTCCCGCGTTACTTCAAAATACAACCCTACCTCTTCTAATGTCAATGAGTATCCGTCTTCTAATCCAAATCTCATCTTAAGAACTTCCTGTTCTCGTGGTGGAAGAGTCTCTAGCACCTCTTGGAGCTGCTCTTGTAATAGGGTAAATGCCGTTTGTGTAGCTGGATTTTCGACATCTTTGTCTTCAATAAAATCGCTTAACAAGGAATCTTCTTCTTCTCCAACCGGCGTTTCTAATGAAATAGGTTCACGTGCAACATTTTTCACAGCTTTGACTTTTTGTGGTGTCCACCCTAGTTTTTCTGCAACCTCTTCATCAGTAGGTTCACGACCATAGGTCTGCATGAGCATCCTTGACTCGCGTACAACTTTATTGATCTGCTCAATCATATGAACAGGGACTCTAATTGTACGAGCTTGGTCACTTATAGAGCGCGTAATAGCTTGGCGTATCCACCACGTGGCATAGGTGGAGAATTTATATCCTTTTCTGTACTCAAACTTCTCAACAGCTTTAATAAGTCCAATATTTCCCTCTTGTACTAAATCAAAGAAATGTAATCCTCGGTTTGTATATTTCTTGGCAATACTCACCACAAGACGTAAGTTTGCCTGAATCAAGCGATCCTTGGCACTCTTCAACATTTCTCGGCCACGCATGATTTCTTTAGCGTTAGCAATTATTTCACTACAATTTTCTTCAAACTCATACTCAATATTTTTTAGTTGTTTATCAGTTAACTGTACATCACGAATAAGTTCTTTAATTTTGTCAGCACTCATATTAAGTCGCTGTTCAAGTGCTGTCCGCTGGGAGGGGACTGCTAAACTTCTACCCATGAGACGCAATTCTCGCACGCATCCAATCCCCAATTGTGATTCAATGGAAGATTTTTTACGCTGTAATTCAAAAATATCTCGCTCAGCGGAGAGATAACGTTCAGTAAAGCTGTGTATCTCTTCAGGTTGCAATTCTACCTTACTGAGTTTTTTCATGAGAAGCGTACGCTTCTTGCAAAAAACTTCATCTTGTAGAATCTCTCCACCCGTCGCTACGGTCTTTTTCTTCAATTCTGTATAGGATTTGAGCGGACTGGTAACATCTTTAAGGAATTCACGGTAAGATTGTACAAACCGTTTTTGATCATTCATCTTCTCTTTAAGTTCTTTAGGAGAAAATTCAAAATCCTCTTCATCAAAACGGGTATTTATAACTTCCATTATTTCATAAAAGCTAGAGATAAGGACTCCAGATTTCAAGATAACGGCCTTGATAATCTCGCCCCCCTCTTCCATTCTTTTAGAAAGCTCTACTTCCTGTTCGGCATTGAGTAAGTTCTCACGTCCAATTTCACGTAAATATAATCGGATGGGATCGTCAACAGAAGATTCACTCTTATCACCACCTAAGACACCTTTTCGACGACCACCTCTCTCCCGCCGACTATCGGAATCGCCATCATCGTCTAGACTTCTCAAACGCCTAGCCCGATCAAAACTACCCACATCATCGTCAGATCCAAGATCAGCTTTACTGTAACTTTTTGCAGTTTTGCTCTGTTCTTCTTCTTCTTCATCGTCTTCATCATCATCGACGTCTTCATCATCATCTTCGTCTTCGTCTTCATCATCTTCGATATCTTTTTCTTGATCTTTCATGATTTTTTCTGCATCAAGCTCATCATCAGTTTGACTAGGTGCGACAATACCAGAGAGATCAGCTAGGTCATTATCAATCAATGGTTCATCGAGATCATCTTCAACTTCGCCCTCATCCACTTCTTCCATATCGGCATCAATGAGAGGTTCTACAATTTCTTTTTTCAATAATTCTTCTCTATCGAGTGCGTCTTGAGTCTTTTTCTCACGCTTTTCTTCGATGTTTTTTCCCAAATCCTTCTCCAAATCATTTTCACTAACTAGAATATTATGATTATTCTCTAGCAGTGTCAGTATATTTTTTAATTTCCCTTGATCTTCACGTATATGTTTAGGCAAAATAGTATTAACGTCATCTAAGGCTAACTTACCTTTTTGCTTACCTTTAGAAATTAACTCAATAAAGTAGTCTTGTTTTTCTATTTTAGTCATGTTCTGGTATCCTCAAGTTAGCGATCTCTTCATCCAATGATTTCTTCTCCAGAAGTAAATGTGATAATTCAACCGAAACAGATCCATCTTTATCAGCAAGACGGATCAGATTTTCCACATTTTTTCTTATTTTTTCTAAACGACGTAGTGTAATACGTCTAATCGACTCTTCGAGCACTTTTTCTGGTTGTACGGTAAATTCATCGGTTTGAAAACTCATCGCTACAATACGGCGAAGTTCCTCATTCTCAATTTTATGTAAAATAACTTCATCCGTAGTGCCAACCTCTTCTCTCGAAGCATTTTCTAATATTGTATATAACTCAACCGCAAATTCATCCACCAGCGCATCAATATGTAATCGATTGCGAATAGAAGGGAAAAGTGAACGGTTATTTATTACGGTTAACATGGCATAGAGGTCTGTGGATCTTTTCCATCCTCTCTGTGAGGGATCGAATTCTTTTCCACCCTGTTCTTGTTCCTCCCGTCTCCGTCTGGTCTTATCAACTGATCGGTTAACATAGTCGTGCATGAGTGTTTTCTCATCCAATTGCAAATATCCTGCAAGGTCACGCAAATAACTTTGCCGCACAATCTCTGATTCGACTGCGTCTAAGTAGGGTTTCATTTCAGTAAAAATTTGCAATTTACCAGTTGCCTTCTTACTATCATACATTATTATTGCCGAATGTACAAGATAATCAAAGGCGCTTTTACTGGCCTGACATGCCTTTGATAAAGCCTCAGAGCCACTTCTCTCCAATAATTCGGCGGGATCTTTCCCCTCTTCGAAAAGAATGACTCGAGCCTCAAACCCTAAAGACTCAGCAGTGACTAAAGCTTTTTTAGTAGCATTCAAACCAGCAGCATCTCCATCAAACAAAAATAACACTTTTTCTGCGTATCGTCTAATCAATTTGCCCTGGTCGTGAGTAAAGGCTGTACCAAGAGGAGCCATTGCTGTTTTTAATCCAGCCTGGTGTAAGGCCATTACATCAAAATATCCTTCGCAAAGGATAGACTCATTTTGTTTTTTTACCTGCGCTAGCCCCTCATATAGGCCATACACGATCTCTCTTTTACGATAGAGCATAGTTTCGGGAGTGTTAATATATTTAGCTTTAGAACTCCCTGAAAGATCACGGCCACCAAAGGCAACGACTCGTCCCTGCCAATCTCGGATGGGAAACATTAAACGATCTCTAAACAATGGATATTCTGGATTGTTACGCGCAAATAGCCCTGATTTAGCCAAGATTGCCTCACTGTATTGTTTATCACGCAAAAATGAGAATAACCAATCAGGATCATCTGGTGCATAGCCTAACTGAAACGTTTCGTTACTCTCTGAATTAAAACCGCGGTTACTAAGATAACTTCTAGCTTCCTCAGCTGCAGCTGAATTAAGGAGAATATAATGAAAACTAGAGGCAAGTTTTTCATAGAGATCCCGTAATGTAGTGATTTCATTACGTTTTTTACGGTCATCTTCACTCTCCTCTTCGATTTGAATTCCTGCCTCTTCAGCTAAGTAACGCACCGACTCAGGAAAATTCAAATGTTCCATCTCCATAATAAAATCAAATAGCGAGCCACTCTTGCCACAACCAAAACAGTGGAAAAATCCTTTTTCAGGTAATACAGAAAAGGAGGGTGTTTTTTCATCATGAAAGGGACACAATCCCCAGAAACGATCCCCTTTACGTTGGAGAGTAAGATAGCGTGAGACTATATCTGCCATTGATGTACGAGCTTTAATTTCTTCGATAACCGATTCTGATATTTTCGCCATACACTCCCAATTTGTACTGCTATGAAGGCAGGCACGACCAGTTTTTTATCGCATGACCTCTTCCCAAACTGCAGGTAATGCGCCCGCCCGTTCATAAAGAGCATGTTCGATCTCGGCTTTTGGATGAATATCTCCTTTACCGATACCTGGGCACCACTCCTTTTCTCTATCCCAAGTTTCCTGATCAACTAACAAGGAGGCCCAAAATGGGTAGGTAGCACATTGAAGTGGGCGTGCACGATACACACTACACCCTTTTTCTGCTAGAAAAATACAATCGTTATTGTTTTTTTCTAATAAGCTTATATAAGAGATACTACCCATAGGTACTTTTCGACAATAGTTTAAGACAAAAGATGTAATGGAAGTCGCAAAAAATGAAGACAGGCTTTTTAAATCGGCCATAGAAACAAAGACAAACCCTGGTTCCACACCGCAACAATAGCGACAACCAGGTTGGCAAGCAAAGCGAAGCCCTTCTTCATAAAAACATTTCATCATCACTCCAGACAAAATAGGCCTTCCCTAAAAGAGAAGGCCCACTAGATGGGGAGAGAAGGATTTGAACCTTCGAAGGCTGAGCCAACAGATTTACAGTCTGCTCCCTTTGACCACTCGGGAACCTCCCCGTGACATTTGACTCGCTCACCATACAGAAAACAAGTTTTTTAGTCAATAGCCACCTGTCAGATTCGAACTGACGACCCCGAGATTACAAGTCACGTGCTCTGGCCAGCTGAGCTAAGGTGGCAATACCCGTGCTAGAATACGGAAAGTACCCTATTTTGTCAAGTCAAAAACCCCATTCTTTTAGCAGTGATTTAATTTCAAGATAGTTACGTGTATCAGCTCGGCTGTGAAAGGGCCACATATCATATTTTGCTATAGCGTAAGTTAGTAGCATTTGGGCCTCTTGGCGGTCACTCATCTTATTTAAAGCAACAGGTGAATAGAATGGGACAGCACGTACACCGTTGGCCCCTTCATAATAAGCGTGCTTATCTAAATCTCCTTTTTTAGATTTATTCCAATCTTTTTGAAACCCATGTATCTTGGAATTTCGTTTAGAGGAACTATAATCACGTTTCCAGAGCATTTTCGCTAAGGCTTGGTAGTGTCCTGGATATAAAGCATGAGAAGGAATAGTATCGATTGCTCTACGTGTGTACGAGATAGCAGTGTCTAAATCTCCAAAAGAAATGGGCCATCCCGGCAACTGATAGTATAATTGGCCTAAAACATACCAAGCAATAGAATTATCGAGTACACCAAGCGTGTCAATCACATAAGATAAATCGTCGCGCATTGGTTTAGCCTTTGAAAGGGCATTCAAAGGGCCTTTTGTTTCTCCCCAACGCCCGATATTAGAGGCTCGGTAGACATAAGCCCATGCTAACGGTTTGTATTCGAGTGCTTCATTAGCATATTTTTCAGCCTCTTCAAAAGTAGCAAAAAGGACGTCATTAGAAGCACCCTCCTCTTTCAATTCATCACCAATGGCGAGGGTAGCACGAGAGAGCCGCCACAATAGTTCTGCTTTTTCTTGGGCGTCGTTAGTTTTCGTTAATTCCGTAGTTATGAAGCTTTTTGCCTCTTCATAACGATCTTTCCAATATAAATCATCCGCTTCTTTTATATGTACATTGCTGGCAAATAAGATACTTAAGCTAAACAGGACGACAATAAGAGCAATAATAGTCTTTCTCTGCATAGTTGACTCCTTCATTAGATGTTTTATAATACATGTCTACTAAAATATGTCAAGAAAGATAAATTTATAAAGCTGAAAGATCTGGACGTAATCTGGCCGCACCATGCAAGTAAATATGGGTTGGCTTTTGCTCTTCATTACCATAATAGTTCACCATTAGGCGGATAGTACGCGGAAGCATTCCTGTAATCGTAGGTTCCTGCATACAAAACAGCGGTACATTGAACGAGGCGTTACGCGAACGGAGTGCTGTCGCTGGATTTAGACTCTGCAGATCGAAAGTTACCGAGAACATAAGTGATACCATATGCTCTTCCTGTAAAGCGTTAGTTTCACAGATAGTATCATACAATTCTAACACTGCTTTAATAATAGCTTCACGAGTATCTTCTGTAACTTGGATTGCACCGCGAATGGCGATGAGTTTTGGGTTCATAGCTATCTCCCTTTCTATAGATGTAAGACTATACCAGTTTGCGTGAGGGTGGTGAATAAGTTAATCGATAGTAATGCTAGGGCAAAGAAACTCACTCGAACTAAAGTTTTAATGATCTCACCCCACGGGAATATTTTATCGAAAACCCATAATATAAGAGATAACAGTACTATAAACACTGCATAACCGAGCCCAACTTCAGTTAAAAATATTGCTCCAGTTGTAACTACATGTAAAAAATCTGCCTCTACGTCCCACCAAAGTTGCGTATAGAACAGAGCTAAACTAAAAATTGAGAGTAATAGAATATAATTATGTACCCTCCCACTGAAGGCTACTATACGACGCATGCGTAACATACTGAGTAGTATACCATAGAGACCTTTTCTGGTCAGTAGACGAATAGAGCTACTCAGAATTATCCAAGAAGATTTTTATAGGGAGTTTTCCCTTTATATTTTAACGATATATCTAAAAAGAGAGGACAAACACCATTATATACGATGAATACAGAGAGAATACCATGGTATATGATGCTCTAGGTCTTGCAAAATTGTTGGATTTTGGTTTTAAATTAGTAGTATTAGATATGAAATATAAGAAATTATCATACGATATTAATTTTTCTCTAGCCAAAGAGGGGTCTATATGTATTGTTTAGTTAGACAATATTGTATGATCCCACAAGATAGAAGGAAAGATGATGGTGAAAGCGATTGAACGAATGAATGCTCTTGGTATAAACACCCCTGATATTCTTATACCCAAGCCAGGGACAGATCTCACTAAATGGTCCGTTGTAGCATGTGATCAATATACTTCTGAACCTGAATATTGGGAACGAGTCGAGGCTTTTGTGGGGGATGCTCCCTCGACGTTACATTTAGTATATCCTGAAGCCTATCTAGACGAAGACAACCCAGAGAAACGTATTGCTAACATCAACTCCACGATGCAAAACTATCTTCATCACCATTTGTTCACCGAATATTCAGAGAACTTCTTTCTATTACATCGTAATACGGGGCAAGGTCCAGGTCGATGGGGACTCATTGTGGCTCTTGATCTTGAGTATTATGATTATCGTATTGATTCAAAAACACCCATCAGAGCGACGGAAGGAACTATTTTGAGTCGTATTCCACCCCGCAAAGAAATTCGCAAAAAAGCAGAATTAGAATTGCCCCACATCCTCGTCCTTATTAATGATGAGAGACGCTCTGTCATCGAGCCCTTGATTGAAAGATTGGATACGCTTGAACAAGTATATAATACTGACTTGATGGAGAATGGAGGGCATATACAAGCCTATAGAGTTGCGGGTGACTCATTGTTGCAGGAACTGGCGAGTGCCTTTGAAGCAATCTTCGAATCATTAAACCCACAAAATCCTCTGATGTTTGCTATGGGAGATGGGAACCACTCTTTAGCAACTGCGAAATCTTGCTGGGAAGATTTAAAAGGTACATTAACCAAAGAGGAACAAGCGACCCATCCTGCACGTTACGCCATGGTAGAATTAGAGAATATCTTTGATCCTGGACTTGTCTTTACCCCTATCCACAGAGTTCTCTTTAATTGTTCACGCACCACATTCCTAGAAGAACTCTCTAAACATTGCAACTCTTATACTATTGAACAAGCCGATTCAATTCCCGCTATAATTACGGCCATTGAAAATCAAGAAGGGTTACAACGCTTTGGATATGTTGATAGTGACGGTTTAAAGGTAATTTCAATCACTCATCCAGTTTCTTCAATTCCAGCCGGTACGTTACAAGCTGTCATTGATGAACTTCTGGAAGCAGAAACTGGTATTCAGGTTGATTATATACATGGAACATCCGTCACCAAGGCTTTGGGGTTAAAACAAGGTAATATTGGCCTTTTTCTCCCCGCCATCGATAAGAAATCTTTTTTCTCCACGATTATTGCTGATGGAGCACTCCCTAGAAAAACGTTCTCCTTGGGAGACGCCCAAGAAAAACGTTTTTACATGGAAGCTCGACGCATTACTACCTAATCAACCTAATCCTGATCTTCTGCGACTCCAAATATCGTAGAAGACTGCTAATAGTAGGATTGATGCTTTTACTACATACTGCCAGTCAGCACCAATATTCATAAGTGACATACCATTGTTAATGACACCCATGACTAAACCACCGGTAATAGCTCCAATAATGGTACCAATACCACCCGAGGCAGCTGCCCCACCAATGAAACAAGATGCAATCGCATCAAGTTCAAACCCGTTACCCGCTTGTGGTAAGGCAGAGTTCATATAAGCCGTAAACACTAATCCTGATAACCCACACAAAACACCCATGATGACGTGGGTAATAAAAACAACTTGTTCTGAGTTGATTCCCGAGAGTTTTGCTGACTTAGCATTACCACCAACTGCATAAATATAGCGTCCAATAACAGTATTATTGGTAATGAATATAAATACGACAGTTACAACAAAAAGTACCAGAACTACGGTAGGAATACCCCTGTATGCAGCAAATCTAGTAAAGAGGAAGAATATCAGGGCTGAAAGACCTACTATTTTATAAATTGAAAAGCGCATAGCTAAAACTGTAAAGCCATTTTCAATCTTACGATTACGTTCTCTAAAAGTAAACCAAATTAACAATACAATCGCAATCAGCATCACTAACAAAGACAACCCATCGTAAGTACCGAATTTAAATCCTTTAATATTTAAAGAACCCGAAGCTATCTGTTTAAAACCATCATCAATTAATGAAATTGGACTTACATTGGTAATGATATAGGTCAGTCCTCGGAAAAGAAGCATCCCAGCTAAAGTTGTTATAAAAGCAGGAATGTGCATGTACGCAATCCAGAAAGCTTGGAACGTTCCAATAATTCCACCAATTATTAAAGAGAGAATTAGAGTTGGAATTAAGCCCATCCCAGTGTTATACAGCATGGCACTAATTGCACCCGAGAATGCCACTACGGATCCTACTGAGAGGTCGATATTTCCAATAATAATTACCAATACCATCCCTATTGCTAATATTAAAATATAACTATTTTGAATGAAAATATTAGTAATATTTCTTGGAGTAAGATTCACCCCATTCGTTAGGACAGCAAAAACAATAAGAATAAGTCCAAGCATAATAAACATGGATAGCTTACGCATGTTTTGCTTGATTAAATCGAAGAAAGAAATTTGCTCTATTTGTACACCGTTTGCCATGAATCCCTCCTAATCAACCAAAGCCATATGCATGATACCTTCTTGGGTAGCTTCATCACGGTTTAAAACCCCTTTTATCTTCCCCTCGTTCATAACATATATTCTATCTGACATACTAATTGCTTCTGCTAATTCTGATGAAATAACAATAACACTCTTTCCCTGCTTTACCATATCGTTCAGAATGCTATAGATTTCAAATTTAGCTCCAACATCAATTCCACGGGTTGGTTCATCCACAATAAATATTTCAGGATCAGCCAATAAACAGCGGCTTAAAACCACCTTTTGTTGGTTTCCACCCGATAGATTGCGTACTAATTGTTCCAATGATGGAGTTCTTATCTGCAATGCATCTTTATACTCTTCAGCCTTTTTTCGGATCAGTTCCTTATCTATCAAGCCTCTTTTCGATAGTCTTCTTAAACTAGAATTTGAAATATTGGTTTTCACATCCTGAATTAAGATAAGGCCTAAGGATTTGCGATCTTCAGAAACATACCCTACCCCTTGTTCAATAGCATCTTTAGGGTTTTTAAATGATACTTTTTCCCCATTGAGAAAGATTTCTCCATGGGCTCCGTGTCCATAAGAGTTCCCGAAAATACTCATCATTAACTCAGTTCTACCAGCCCCCATAGGACCACAAAAACCCACTATCTCACCTTTTTTAAGATGAAACGAAGCATCGTCTACAATTTTCATAGTATGGTAGTCTGGATGATACACCGTCCAATTTTTCACTTCGAAAACAATTTCGCCAATATTAGGTTCTTTTTTTGGAAATAGATTCTTTAACTCACGACCAACCATGTCTCTAATAATCTGTTGGCGCGAAACTTTCTTCTGAGTAACATCATATGAAACAACAGAAAGTCCATCCCGAAGAATAGTTATGGAATCAGCCACAGCTAATACTTCATCAAGCTTGTGTGAAATCATAATGCAGGTAATCCCTTCATTACGAAACTCTCTCAATAAATCGAGGAGTTTTTGACTTTCATCATCATTTAATGAAGAAGTTGGTTCGTCAAAGATTATGAGTTGGGCATCGCGCGAGATTGCACGGGCAATCTCAACCAATTGTTGCTTACCGACACTCATTTTACTGACGATAGTATGAGGAGCTTCATCTAACCCCACTCGTTCCAATAAAGGATAAGAGTCCCTAAGACAAGCGTCCCAGTCAATAACACCAAACTTGGTTTTCATGTGACCTAAAAATATATTTTCATAGATAGACAAATAAGGACTAAGCGTTAACTCTTGATGAATAATCGACAATCCGTCGTTTTCACTATCCCGAGTACTCTTATAATTTGTCTCTTTCCCTTTAAAAATAACTCGGCCTTCATAGTCACCTTTAGGGAAAACACCACTGACAACATTCATCAATGTTGATTTACCAGCACCATTTTCCCCAACCAGACAATGAATTTCACCCTTACGGACTTTAAAATCTACATTATCTAAAGCCCGGACTCCTGGAAAATCCTTGGTTATATTTTTTACTTCAAGAATATATTGATCACTCATGCAACTCCACCTGATGATAGAACCATCCGACAGAATAAAAATTCTGTCGGTGGTTTATACACAACGAAAATTAAATTCTCTTAGCGAATCTGATCTGCTTTGTAGTATCCGCTATCAATCATGATTTCTACATAGTTGTCTTTGGTTACATTAACAGGTTCTAGCAAATAAGATTTAACAAACTTTTTACCAGTATTATAGGTAGTGGTATCGAGTCTTGCGCCAGGAATATTGGGAGTTTCACCTTTCAGAATAGCATCTGCTAGTATAATAGCAGCTTTAGCTAAATCTCTGGTGTCCTTAAAGACTGTCATGGCTTGTTTGCCATCTTTAATAAACTTGATCGAAGCCACCTCACCATCTTGACCAGTAACCACAGGAAGATTCCGCATATACTTGGCATCAGTTAATAGCGCTTCAATAATAGCACGTGCTAAGGTGTCATTTGGGGCAAGAACTGCATCAAGCTTATAATTCTTGGCATCGCCATTAAGCAAGTTTTCCATTCTCTGTTTGGCAAGATCTGCTCTCCAGTTCTCAGTTGCAATTCTGTTAAAGTTAGAAGTGTCTTTAGAGGCAAGAGGTGCAGGACCCACAATTTTCAAAACACCCTTTTCAACAAATGGGCCTAATTCACTCATTGCGCCATCAAAAAAGTAAAAAGCATTATTGTCAGTTGGGGAACCGGCGAATAAGGTAATGTATTTAGGACTGGATGCTTTAGCGTTCGGTAAGTCCAAAGCTTCTACAATTGCGCGTCCCTGAAATTGTCCGACCTTGAAGTTATCAAAAGTAATGTAGTAATCATATTGATCAGAGCCCATGATTAGGCGGTCATAAGCAATTACTTCAACCCCATCACGACTAGCATCTGCAACTGCAGAGCCAACACCCTCGTTGATAGAACCAATAACTAATAAATCAGCACCCTTGGTGATAAAGTCAGAGATTTGTGCATTTTGTTTAGTCTGGTCAGCATCACCATAGGTAACTTCGGCATCATAGCCCAACCCTATAGCAGCTTCCTTCAATGCTGCACCATCCATCTGCCATCGTTCTACGTGCGTCTCTGGCATTGCAAGCCCAATAAACTGCTTCTTTGATTCCTGCACACCTTGTGCAAAAACCATTGTCATGGTTAGCAATAAGACAAGTGATAACACAACAAATTTTTTCATGCTCTTCTCCTTTAGAAAATAGATTTACCGTCATACGAACGGCAAGCAAAGTACTTTTCAATGTAGAAATCGTACTCATGTATATAATGATAAGGCCATCTCTGGTACAACACAATATCAAATAACATAAATCCATATCTAAAATTGACTTTTAGGGCTAA
>CAZGDR010000040.1:0-16258 GCA_964524755.1 uncultured Spirochaetaceae bacterium | reverse complement strand
AGCCCACGCCAATACCGTTCCAATCGAACTATCTGGTATCGGTAAACCAAAGGAGAATTATTGATGTCTGCAAAAAATCCACTTGAGGCCTTTATTACTAGTGAGCGCTTTTCACAATTGCTACCTACGTTGTATGGGGAGAACTATAATAGAGAGTTACAGAGCAAACGTTTTTCGGCTTTGTTAGCTACCCATCAAAGTCTTTTTGCTAGTACCGACAGTAAAGATACTGGTCTTTTCAGCACTGCAGGACGCTCGGAGTTAGCCGGAAACCATACCGACCATAATTTAGGCAAAGTTATAGCAGCTACCATAAATCTAGATACAATTGCGGCCGTAACGCCAGTAAATACTCCAACTGTGACTTTGGTCTCTGAGGGCTTTCCAACGGTCTCCGTAAATCTCGTTGAACTCTCTCCACAAGAGGAAGAACAAGGGACCACCGACGCTCTCGTCCGGGGTATCGCCGCCGGCTTCGTCCAACGCGGTCTCCTCATTGGAGGATTTGTGGCTAATACAACCACACGTGTCCTCAAAGGTTCTGGATTAAGTTCTTCAGCTGCAATTGAAGTTCTGGTGGCCACTATTTTTAATTCACTCTACAATGGTGACGCTTTAGATCCGGTAGAGTTGGCGATAATCGGCAAATTTGCAGAGAACAATTATTTTGGAAAGCCTTCGGGTCTTATGGACCAGATTGCTTGTGGCCATGGGGGGATCACCGGCATAGACTTTGCCCATCCCAACTATCCCCGCCTGACTCCAATTACTTGTGATTTCAGACAGTTTGGTTACGATTTACTGGTAGTTGATACCGGTGGTAGCCATGCTAATCTTACCCCCGATTATGCTGCAATTCCAAAAGAGATGGGGCTAGTCGCCACCTTCTTTAAGAAGAAAGTATTGCGCGAAGTCCCCTTAAAACAGTTTATTGAGAACATAGGTGCCATTCGTCAACAGGTAAAAAATGACCGTGCTGTATTACGCGCCTACCACTATTTATCGGAAAATGACCGTGTTGATCAGATGCTTAAAGCTTTAGAGAGAGAGGCTATGAGTGAGTTTCTAGCTTTAGTTCGCGAATCGGGGGAGAGTTCTTTCCGTTTCTTACAAAACCTCTATAGTACGAGCGCAGTTGAAGAACAGGGGCTCCCCCTCGCTTTAGCCATGACTGAACACTTCCTTCAAGGTGAAGGGGCCAGTCGTGTGCATGGAGGGGGGTTTGCAGGGACCATTCAGGTCTACACGCCAGTAGCAAGAACCGCTGATTATATAGAGTTCATTGAAGGTGTATTCGGCTCGGGTGCAGCTACTGTCCTCGCTATCCGCAGCGCCCCCACCATGCGCTTAGATAAATTTGTCGAGTAATTTAAGAATCTCAGCAATCTTTTGGTCAACGTCGGTGCCGCTGGTGAATGATTCTGCAACGCAGCTTTGTAAATGGGCATGGAGTACCACTTTGTTGGTTTTCTTCAACAATGCTTCTGTGGCCAGTAACTGGTTGGAGATATCGATGCAATAGCGATCCTCTTCAACCATCCGTAAAATGCCATCCAGTTGCCCACGTGCTGTCTTGAGAATTTGGGTAACTTGTCCATGATCAGCTTTCATTACACCGCCTCTTTAATAGCGGTCACACTGTAACCGGCTTCAGTTACAGCGTCGCGGATCATTGCATCAGTTACTGTAGCAGGAGCAATAACCGTAGCACTATTACTCTGTAAATCGACGGTAACCTTCGCTCCTGGTAGTGCGGTTAAAGCTTTATCGACACTTCCCACACAATGCATACAGGTCATACCTGTAATTGATACTTTTCTTTTCATCTCATATTCTCCCTTCACTTCGATCTCTTGTACTTTTTCTTTTTTACTATGCTTATAATCACCACTCTTAAATCTCTTTAACCTCAGAGCATTGGTGACAACAAAAATACTACTAAAACTCATCGCTAAAGCGGCAAACATAGGATTCAAACGCCAGCCGAAAGCGGTGAAAAAGACTCCTGCTGCCAGCGGTATACCCAGCGTATTGTAGAACAAAGCCCAAAACAGATTTTGTTTAATCGTCTTTAAGGTCGCTTTACTTAAGGTAATTGCGGTGGGAACGGACTGCAGATCACTGCGCATGAGAATAATATCGGCAGCTTCAATCGCAATATCGGTTCCGGCTCCAATGGCCATGCCCACATCAGCGCGCACAAGGGCTGGAGCATCATTAATACCATCTCCAACCATGGCCACCTTTTTCCCTTCCCCTTGCAATTGGCGGACAATCGCCTCTTTCCCTTCTGGTAGCACACTGGCAAAGATACGGGTAATACCGACCTTTTTAGCAATAGCTTCTGCTGTTCGTTGGTTATCACCAGTTAACATAACCACCTCGAGTCCCATCTTCTGTAGACGAGCAATGGCTGCAGGGCTACTCTCTTTCACCACATCAGCCACCCCAATCAGACCCAGAGCTTGTGTGTCCTGGGCAAAGTAGAGCGGTGTTTTACCCTCTTGAGCCATAGCGCTAGCCTGAGCCGTAAGCTCCGCGACATCAACGCCCTGCTCTTTCATAAAGGCTTTATTGCCTCCACTGATCACCATTGAATCAATTGTTCCCATGAGCCCTTTACCGGGGATAGCTTTAAAGTCTGAGACCTCTAACATGGTACTATGCTCCGCTTTGGCTAATGCTAGCACAGCTTGTGCTAAGGGGTGCTCACTAGCTCCTTCTAAAGATGCAGCGAGTTCAATCAGTCTTGAGCGTTCAATTCCAGTACTAGGAACTACATCCGTGACCTGCGGTTTACCAGCGGTGATTGTCCCTGTTTTATCGAGGACAACAGTAGAGACGGCTTGTACAGCCTCTAAGGCTTCAGCTGAACGGATTAAGATTCCTGACTCGGCTCCCTTGCCAGTTCCTACCATAATTGCAGTCGGAGTAGCTAACCCTAGAGCACAAGGACAACTGATGACCAGTACAGCAATTCCAAACGCTAGCGCAGATTCAAGGGGTTGCCCTACTAAAATCCAAACAAGGGTTGAAAGGAGAGCAATCCCGATCACGATAGGGACAAAGACGGCGCTAACCCGATCAGCTAATTTAGAGATCGGCGCTTTTGAAGCACTCGCATTTTCTACTAACGTGATGATCTGGGCCAAGGTAGTATCTTCACCTACTCGATCAGCCCGATAGACTAAACGACCGGTGGTGTTAACACTAGCACTCAGTACAACATCACCTTTCATCTTATCTACCGGTAGACTCTCTCCAGTTAGTGCCGATTCATCTACAGCTGAAGAGCCCGAAAGTACTGTACCATCAACTGGGAAGCGCCCACCAGGGCGCACCACTACCATGTCCCCTACGACTACCTGATCAACCGGTACCTGAACTTCCTGCTCGTCTCGAATGACGGTGGCAAACTCTGGTGACAAATCGATTAATTTGGAAACCGCATCGCTGGTACGTCCTTTGGCTTTAGTCTCGAGATATTTACCTAACAAAACGAGTGAGAGAATCATCGCAGCCGATTCAAAGTAGAGATCCATAGCAAAGTGGGTAACTGTCGCCATATCACCCTGCCCTAAACCAATGCCAATTTTGTAAAGGGCATAAATACCATAGATTACAGCTGCCGAAGAGCCCAGAGCAATAAGGGAGTCCATGGTCGGAGCCCCTTTAAAGAGTGTTTTAAACCCACTCGTAAAGATATGGCGGTTAAAGTAACAGACTGCACTGGCCAGCAGCAGTTGGGTTAACGCAAGCGAGCTAGCATTGGCTGCGCCTTTAAAGAACGCAGGTAACGGCCAGCCAAACATGTGCCCCATAGCTAAATACATTAACGGAATGGCAAAAGCAAAAGAGAGAATCAGACGCGTTTTCATGGTCTTAAGTTCTTTAGCCACGAGGACGCGCGGATCGTTGGGTTTAGTTGTTGCAGCCACTTGTTTAGGCGCTGCTCCATACCCTGCTGCATCAACAGCCTGCAGGATTACCTGATCATCAAGAGCTTCTTTTCCATCTATGGTAAGGGTATTGGTCAATAAATTAACCTTTACCTCACCTATTCCCGGAATTTTACTCACGCTGCGTTCTACATGGATTGCACAGGATGAGCAAGTCATTCCAGTTACATCATATTGTTGTTTCATTACACACCTCATACCCCCACCCCTCGGGGAGGGGTATGTGTAATATATCACTATACGTTGCCTACGTCAATGTCGTGAGGTTTAAAACACTGCTTTGTAATCGGCTTTGATCGAGATTGCATGGCTGGGTTTATCCAACAATGCAGCTAATTGCGGTGGTACAGGCACCTTTTGACCGATCACCGGTTCTACGATGGTATCAAACTTGGCTGGATGGGCTGTGGCATAGACAACGGTAGGATCAGTACTTTGCAACAAATTTCGCACATGTTCGCCCGTAGCAGTATGGGGACAGAGCACATAGGAGTGTTCTTTCCACACTTCAGCGATAGTTGTACGGATCGTCTCATCATCTGTGCTATAGGCAGACACTTCAGCCACAAACTCATCATACGTCCCAAATAGATGTATAAGGCGCTCCATATTACTGGGATCGCCCACATCCATGGCGTTAGCTAAGGTGGCTATACTAGGTTGTTTTTCATATTTTCCGGTTTCAATATAATCGAGAAGTGTACGGTTAGCATTTAAAGCTAACACAATTTTCTTAATGGGGGCGCCCACAATCCTCGCCCAATACGAGCCACAACTATTGCCCACGTTACCACTGGGAATGATCATAACCGGTTCTTTACCAGTGCGAGAAACAACCTCTAAAGCCGCATGGAAAGCGTATACCATCTGCGGTAACAGGCGCCCTAAGTTGATGCTGTTAGCTGAAGAGAGACCATACTCTTTCACAAGAGCGCCATCCATAAAAGCTTGTTTCACCATCCGTTGGCAATCGTCAAAGACACCTTCTACGGCATAGGCTTCAATATTTTCACCCCAACAGGTGAGTTGTTTTTGTTGCCGTTTTGAAACTTTCCCTTGGGGGAACAGGACCTTTACATCAATCCCCTCTCTTTTATAGAAAGCAGAAGCAACAGCTCCACCTGTGTCCCCACTGGTAGCGACCAAAATGGTCAGCTTTTGGTTCTTTTTCTGTAAAAGACGTTGCATGGCAATGGCTAGAAAGCGTGCTCCAAAATCTTTAAAAGCAGCTGTTGGTCCCCAATATAATTCTAAGACAGCTTCTGTCTCGTTGTACCAATGGATGGGAACCGCAAAATCAAAAGCTTCAACACATATTTCAGCCAACTCAGCTTCAAGGAGATCGTCGACAAAGAAGGGCGCGAGCACTTCATAGGCCAGTTCAGGATACGAGGTCACTGCTGTTAAACGTTCAAGAGGGATATAGGGGTAATATTCAGGAACGTACAGGCCTCCATCGGGTGCTAAACCCTGTAAGATCGCTTCAGAGGCACTCACTGGGGGAGCATTTCCCCGTGTACTTACGTAGCGCATAATCCCTCCTATAATCGGGCGCCGAGAAAAGAACTCAGACGCAATAAATCAGCGAACACACCACCAGCTGTAACTTCTGGTCCTGCACCAGGTCCTTGAATCACGAGAGGTTGTGTGCGATAGCGATCAGTCGTGAAAGCCACCACATTGTCAGTTCCCTTAGATTGGGCAAAGGGGTGATTTTCATCATAAGCTGTCAGCTCGACATGACAAGCTCCATCTTTGGTAACACGTCCCACGTAACGGAGACGTTTACCATCGGCCAGTGCCTCTCGATACAGTTTTTCAATGTGCTCATCCATGAGTTCCATCTTCTCCATAAACTCTGGCAACGGTACATCTTGTAACGCAGTTGGAACAAGAGAAAATACATCAATATCGGAAATTTCGACCTTATACCCTAATTCACGGGCTAGAATGATAGTTTTACGGGCAACGTCCATGCCAGAAAGGTCATCACGAGGGTCGGGTTCAGTATATCCCATCTCTTTAGCTCCTCTCACCAGTGAGCTAAACGGAACCGATCCATCATAATTGGCAAAGAGATAAGCGAGAGTTCCCGAGACTATTCCCTCAATACTGCGCACACGATCTCCAGTTTGAAAGAGGTCTTTCAAGGTCCCTATGATGGGTAATCCGGCCCCCACTGTCGTTTCATATAAGAAGTGTTTCCCACTTTGCTTCCCCGCTTCCATCAGTTTTTGATACTCAGGATAGGGCGCCGTCCCTGCTTTTTTATTAGGAGTGACAATGTGGATTCCCCGTTCGATCCAACCTACATAGTGGGTGGGCAGTTCTTCACTGGTGGTACAATCTATCAGGACCGAATGGGGGAAATACGAGGCTCCAACATGCTTAACCATGGTTTTCACCTCAAGCGGCACCGCCTCTTTTTTAAATCTCTCTCGCCAAGATCCGAGATCGATGCCTTGTTCATCAAGAAGCATTTTTTTCGAGCTCGCAATCCCACGAATGCGGATATCGACTCCGAATTCGGTGTTAAGACGGTCAGCCTCAGCTGCAATTTGATCAAGTAAGGTTCCCCCAATATTTCCGGGACCAAAAAGACCCACACTTAAGGCTTGGTTGGAGAGGAAGAAAGCAGCGTGAAGTGCTCGTAATGCTTTTCGGGCGTCTTTCTCTTTTATAACAGCGCTGATATTGCGCTCAGAAGAGCCTTGGGCAATAGCACGCACATTCACATGGGCCTTCCCTAAAGCCCCGAAGAAGGTACCTGAAATACCAGGCACACCCGACATATTCTCCCCGACTGCTGCTAAAATAGCACATCCCATCTCAACTTCAATGCTGTGGATACGATGAGCTGCAATTTCAGGATTAAAGGTGCTGCGGGCAATGGCACAGGCTAAGGCGGCCTGTTCCGAGGGGACTGCAAAACAGATGGAGTATTCACTCGAAGCCTGGCTAATGAGGACAACCGAGATGTTAGCTTCCAACATAGCCGCAAATAGGCGTTGGGCAATCCCAGGGACTCCTATCATACCGGCCCCTTCTACATTAATAAGGGCAATTTCTCTAATGACGGAGAACCCTTTAACTGGCAAGAGGGACTTTTTCCCCTCGGCATCGTCTACAAAAGTTCCAGAATGATCAACTTGGGCAAAAGAGCGTAGATTAAGGGGGATGCGTTTGGCCATAGCCGGCACCATATGTTGGGGACGAATCACAGGAGAACCAAAGAATGATAATTCAGTTGCTTCGGCGTAGGTAATCGAGGGGATGACAGAGGCGCTGGGGACGTCGGCACTATCGGCAGTGGTGACTAATTGGTCTTGATTCCAGTAGGTAATCGAAGAGGCCTCTAACCTATTGCCCACTAGTGTAGCTGCATATTCGGCATCGCGGTCATTACGACTCGTTTCACTCTGGGGTAATTCTCCGGTGAGTAGCAAAATCTCATTGGCTTTCACAACCGGTTCTTTTTCATCGAGAAAATCCTGAATGTTTTTGCTTGTACAAGTATACCCATGGCTAGAGAAGGCTTCACGTAGCAACGTTGCAGCCCAACCACTGATAGTTGCATCGAGAAACCGGCTGGAACCCATGGAAATGTCTCCCACCAGCCATACGGCACGGAGGATATCTTCTACTTTGGCAAAACCAGCTTTAATCTCTTGTTGTACAGTGGCACGATGTTTGGTCGGAATTAAAGATTCAACTAAGGCATTCCAAGCATTAATACGGCTTTCCATCATGGCCCACAGGCGTTCATCACGTCCTTTGGCTGTCTCGAGTAGATGGAGCAATTCCAATTCTCCATCACACACTGGTGCGATAACAAAGACCATGCCAAAAGAATCAGCATCTTTACGAATTGTCAAAAGTTTCTCGACCCCTTGTGAACCGACAATCATGGAACCATCAATCGCATGCACCTGTATGTTGTCCACACCTATCCTCCTACCTGTATATGAAAAAAGAGCCCACTCAGGGCTCTCTTCTGGTTAGACCAGTCGTATGTGAAGGGGAATTATACCACCTTCTGGACCCTGCCGCTGCGTAAGCAACGTGTACATACCTTGATTGTTCTTGGTGTGCCTTTAATGAGAGCCTTTACTGATACGATGTTGGGTCTGAACACACGTTTAGTGGTCACACCGATATGTTGGCCAACACCACCTTTCTTTTTAGCTTGTCCCTTACGGGGTACGCTATTTCCTGCCACTGTTCCTTTTCCACAAATATCACATCTACGTGCCATGATTATATCCACCTTGTCCTTAACATTCACACTCAGGGGGGAGTAATTACACTCCTAGCGCGGAGCATGTTGACGCGAGCCAACCCGCAACTCTCAGAAACATACCAGAATATCTAGGATGTGTAAATAGCTGAGACCCTAGAACTTGAATTTTCCCGCTTACTTGCTTAGGATGCAGAACATGGATGTTCAAATTAACTCTAACGGGCCTATCAATCTTCTTGCCCTCGGTGTATCACAAAAGGCATCGCACCAAGTGCAAACGATCCGTCAGGCTCTCTGGCAAGCAAGTGGTCACATCTCTTTCCTTTCGTTGCCTCCTATGATTCCTCTCATGTGGAGCGAACGCTATTTCACCCCCTTTGAGCAAGTTACCCTTCCACGTCTTTCTAAAAACACCACGTTCTCTCACTTTATTGAAGTAGAGAATAATCTGTTTTTAGGCACCGAAGATAGAGTGTGGTTGGCTACTATAGAAGAGTTATTAGCGCACTATTCAGCCATTCAGCCAGTGATAATTCCATTTCCTGCTTATCAAGGGATCTATGTAGGAGTGAACCAAGATAGTATGGGAGAAAAGGTTGCACCGGTCACCACAGACGACTGGCGTCTCCTTTACTTCAGTGTTACGTGGGAAACAGATGAAAAGCAGTTGGTTTCTCTACGCTATACCGTAACGAGTGACCATCACCTTTTGAGCTTGTAGTCTCTGGAATAGGATATCTTTTTAGAGTACACTCTCATTTGCTCGCTAGTGTAATGGTATGATTACTAATTATTGGGAGGTTTAACGATGTGTACACGTCGTCGCATTACCAAGACTATCCTGATAATCGGAACCCTGGTTTCGATTTTCTTCATCCTCTCCTGTTCAAAAACAGGGACGAGTTCAGCGCGGGAAGTAAAAACTTCGCGTAAATTATATGTATATAATTGGACCTACTATACTCCAGATAGTATTATCGAGAAATTCGAGAAAGAGTTTAACGTTCAGGTAGTAATTGACAACTATGCTTCGAACGAAGATATGTTTACGAAACTACGCGCTAGTAGCGGTGGGTATGATATTGCTATTCCTTCAGCCGACTATACCGCTATCATGATTAAACTCGGTATGGTACAAGCACTTGATCATAAGAAGTTACCAAATCTTAAATATATTGAACCGAATGCTCGCCAATTAGCTGAATTGTACGATCCCGGGTATGAGTACTCGGTCCCCTATTTCATGGGAGCTGCAGGTATTGCTGTAAATACCGATAAAGTTCAAGACTTTCCTCGTGACTGGACGATTTTCGGTGATACATCTTTGGCTGGTCGTATGCAATTACTAGATGATATGCACGAGGTGCTTGGCATTGCTCAAGCTACGTTGGGCTATTCGGTCAATACAACTGACATTCAAGAATTACAGCATACTGCCGATTTCATAAACACAGTATGGAAACCTAATATTGTTAAATTCGATTCGGAAGGGATGGGAAAAGCTTTCAATCAGGGTGAATATTGGGTCTCCCATACCTATCCTGAAAATATAGCAGATGAGGTGCCGGAATCTGATTGGGATAAGGTGGAGTTCTTTATTCCAGAGACGGGAGGACCTCTTTATATCGATTCTATGGTAATCCTCGATAAAGCCCCTAACCCTGACCTTGCCCATGAGTTCATAAATTTCTTCCATCGTCCTGAAATATATGCCCTATTTTTAGATGAGTTCCGCCACCCGTCAACTTTACATAGTGGTGTTGAAGAATTCAGAGAAGTTGAACCTTTTTATGATATAGGTAGCCTAGAAAACTATGAACTTAAAGTCGACTTAGGGGAAGATTTAGAGAAGTATAACGCTGTATGGCAAACCATTCGTTACCATTGACATATTAGAATAATGGTAGCATAGTCTGCTCTATGGAAAAACTAGAAATATTGACCGCCGATCAATGGCAAAAAATCCTCAGTATTTCCCGTACGGAGGAGACTCCTGTGCAAATCATTCTGTTAGATGTCATTGCAGGCAAGTACAAAGAATTGGAACAAGCTCTCCCCTTTGCCAAGATTTATTATGCTGTTAAGGCCAATCCGGAACGAAAAGTTCTCCGTCTATTGGACCGTTTAGGAGCAAACTTCGATGTTGCTTCAGTTTATGAGCTACGGCGTCTACAGGAATTAGAAATCTCCGCCAGTAGGATGAGTTGTGGTAATACGATTAAGAAGTTTGATGATATTAGTGAATTTTATGCTGCGGGGATTAGGATGTTTGTCACCGATAGTGAAGGTGATTTACGCAATATTGCCAAGGCCGCACCAGGCTCCCGTGTTATGGTGCGCCTCATGACCGAAGGGGCTCAGACAGCCGATTGGCCCCTCTCCCGAAAATTTGGTTGCAGCCCCGATATGGCGGGTGATTTGCTGGTCCTTGCCAAAAAACTCGGATTAATTCCTTGGGGACTCTCGTTTCATGTAGGCTCTCAACAGCGCGATATCATGGCTTGGGATAGTGCTTTATCTAAAGTAAATTATTTGTTCTCTTGGTTACGAGATAATGAAGGCATCGAGTTACAGTGTATTAATATGGGAGGTGGCTTTCCTGCCACTTACCAAGAAAAAACAAACCCTATCGAAACCTATTTTCAGGAGATCACCCGCTTTTTAAAAGAAGATTATGATGATGACTTTCCTGAAATAATTGTGGAACCAGGGCGGTCCCTAGTGGGAAACTCGGGTGTATTAGTGAGCGAGATTGTCTTAATCTCCCGTAAATCTAGAACCGCTTTGGAACGTTGGATATATCAAGATTGTGGACTTTTTGGTGGCCTAATGGAAACCTTAGGCGAAGCTATCCACTATCCGATTGTGTGTGAAAGAACCGGCCCTACCGAAGAGGTTATTTTGGCTGGTCCGACTTGTGACTCGATGGATACGCTTTATGAGGATTATAGGTATGAACTCCCTCTGAGTCTTGCCGTTGGTGATCGTTTGTATTGGTTCTCCACGGGTGCCTACACCAGTAGTTATTCTGCAATTGAGTTTAATGGCTTTCCCCCGTTGAGGACCCTTGTTATATGAATGAAAAAACTAAAGCTATCTATGTTGATCCTACCCGTGTAACACGGTTTTTTGCTGTTATAATTTTAACAGGACTCGCTCATGGTCTCTATCAAGGGGTTCTAGACAACTTTCTAGCAGAAATTGTGCAGATCAATAAGTTTGAACGCGGTATCGTTGAATTTTTTAGAGAATTGCCAGGTTTACTCCTCATTTTTGTTCTGGCTACCATGTACCGCTTCACTGAGACCAAGGTCTTTAAGATAGGGACGGCCATTATATTGAGTGGAATCTTAGGTCTACTTTTATTTGGGACAGGTAAAGTTGTTGTAGTGTTCTTTATGGTTGTCTACAGCTTAGGTGAACATATTGTTATGCCGGTAACGAGTAGCCTCTCCATGAACTTGGCTAAGGCGGGGAAATCAGGGGCTTCTTTAGGTATATCTTCAGCCGTGAAACACGGGGGACGGATTGTTGGATTTTTACTGGTAACGGGGTTGTTCTTATTTTTCCCTCGTCTTGGAGTTGATTCTAGTTCTGTAAAAAGTTTTAAAATCATCTTCTTTATGTCCACTATCCTGCTCATTGGGGCGACGCTCGTGGTCATGGCGATGCGCGATGAAGGGAAGTCTGTAAAACGGAGTCGACTCTACTTTGACCGGAAATTTGGAAAATATTATGGGCTGGAAATATTCTATGGCGCACGCAAGCAGATCTTTCTCACCTTTGCCCCCTATGTGTTAATATTACACTATGGGGCGAATACTTCCCTCATTGCGTTCCTGTTAGCCATTTGTGCTATCTTCGGGATGGTACTCTCTCCCGTAATTGGTCGATTAATTGATCGTCTTGGGTATAAATTCATCATGGTTACCGATACGTTACTCTTAATGGTGGTTTGTTTCTTCTACGGTTTCAGCCACCGTTTATTCTCTTTTGAGGTGGCCTTTGTTGTTGTGTCTATAAACTTTGTTCTCGATTCAATCATCTCTTTAGGAAGCCTTGCTTCTTCCGTATATGTTCAAGACATTGCGTCCAATCCTGAAGAGGTCATCGCTACCATAACTACCGGCATTTCGGTAAATCATCTCATTAGTGTCATCATAGCTCTCCTCGGTGGATATATCTGGCAAAAGACTGGCATTGAGGTACTTTTCACCCTCTCGGGTCTGTTAGGACTAGCTAACACCATCTTTGCATCAACAATTAAAAAACCTGTAAAAAATCTCTTGCCTGATTAACTAGTTTGTTCTTTACATTTCTATTGCCATGAAGAGTGTTAAATCATCCTTTCAAAATAATCTTTGAATTTCCTTCTTTCTTTTTTTCTTCAATAGCTTCAACAACTTCTTTTACAGGGACGGAGGGAAGAATGAAATTCCCACAAGGAAAACTAGAAGTTGACACATTCACGTGTCCCCTAAGAGTGCTATAAAGTAACTGAAACCCAGAATATCGGATAGCTTTTTGTTTATCTTCAATTGAGGTCCCTTTTTCGAAGCTAAAATAGCCAACAATTTTGGCATCTATAACAAGACCGTTTTCTAATTCACTAGGTATAATCCCCACATACACATCTAGCTTAAAGAGATTATGATCATCAGTATTTTTGTAAACATTATAATCTATAGAAATATTAAAGTCTTCGGAGTTATTTTCATATTCCCCAATCCACTCGCAATTAAGTTTCCATACTTGATAACTAACTAATTTTATATTCGGCTTCTTCATCTGCATACCCTGTATTTAGTGTTTTATGGTATTTCATATTCTCTTTATTAGTAAAACAGCAAAGAGTATTCTTAAAAACTTGGTGATAGGAGTGCGAGGTCTCTTTTGGTAAATTATCTTCTACTAATTCCCAAAACTCTTCATTCGTCAGTTTACCTTTTGAGGAAATCTTTATTTTCATATCACAATCAAGAGCACAGGAGAAAAGAGCAAGTGTATTGATTGTGAAATTTTGTTTTTCATTTAATATTCGTGAAACATATTGCTTAGACTTTCCTATTAGCTTAGCTAATTCTTTTTGAGATATTTTTTTTTCTTCCATAATTGTAAGAATATTCTGAACAATAATACCATTTTGATAGTCTGCTACAATTTCAGGATCTCTATCGGGATTAATTATTTCAGCGTTCTGAACCCGATCGAGTAACTCTTCTGTTGATAGCTTGTTCTTTTTCATTTTGTTTTCCCTTTCATCGTATTCTGATAAATATTTCTTAGATAATCAGCCCTCTCAAAAGCTTGGGTTTGCTTTTTCTTTTTACTAGTAGTTTTCCAGTAACTATTTGTACAAATAATAATACTTCTTTCTTCCTGGGAAAAGAATCCGAATACTCTTCCATGGCCTTTAATACTCTTGAACTCTAAAATTTTAGGGTTTTTTGTATAGCGGGACAATCGAGAACCAGAATATAACCCCCTCTTAGTTTGCAATTGCATTATTATCGAGTTAATGAGTTTAAAAAAATCCTTCTGATCATCTTCCATATATGTAACAAGATTCTCTAGAACTTCACATTTCCCATTAATTTCAAGCATCTTTATATCATGCTCCATCCTTTTTCCATAAGGAATCCATTTTTCTGGAAAATCTATCAGCTTCACTATTGTACGCAAAGTATATACTCCACTCTAATCAATGTCAACTTATAAGTTGACCGCACTACGATGACACTTCTTTTTTATACCCCTTCAGTATAAATCTTTTTGCACAGGAAACAAGGAGGAATAGGAGCCTAGAATGAACTGGGGATTATGCGTAGTAGTAAGGCGGGGAAACAGTACATGAGAATCTTTTCTAGGGAGACTAAAGAGGAACGTTAGAGCAGCACACTTACCTGACCTCACTATTAAAAATAGCTTCTACGTTCTTGATACGAGGTATCCTTTAATAGTTTAGTTCCATTCCAGTGACTACGTACTACTTTGACCTAGTACTATCGAATCTGGATATACTAAGAAGCTACATTCTTTCCTTAAAAGGAACTCGTCGATCAGGACAGCGTTCTCTTTCACAGTAGGCGCAGCTCTCGTAATCGCTATCTGCTGAGGCAAAGATAAGACCAGAAATAGTTTTGTTGGGAACCATTAAGGAACTTTCAGTCAAACTGACACCTACTTGGTCACCACCACCCATCAACTTAAATAGTCCTTGCATTTGCGAAATGGGCCAAATATCTACATTCCCTGATCCAGGGTTAACGCTTAGCGGTTTGGTAATACCAAGATGTTCTTTGCAATAGGCGAACATAGTACGTCGCGCTTCAGCTAGGGCTTGGTTCTTCACCATATCTAACCAGTAAAAAGCCAACATATCGAGGGAAGAAAGGTCAAAAGATTCCATCTCGTTTCCACACGTAGTTACATAGCACATCACACGGTGAACATCTTGTAACACCTTGAGTGCTTTACCCTCAAACGTGGTATCATCAATCGTAATAGTTGATAGACCATCACGCATCCCGTGGGAGTCAATGAACATCTCCTTCATCATAACCTTGGGTTGCAACTTTTTAGCTGCCTCTTCGAACAAAGCGAGGGCATCATCTTGTGCATCGTCAATATCGTCAAAGCGAATACTGCGCTTATAACGGGTTAACGAGGGGGTAAATGTGGGCGTTAAAATGATTGGACTTGATTCCATAGTGTACGACCTTTCTACAATAATTTTATGGGGTTACAGTACATGAGGAGGGGGAACCGACAACGCGTTTCCACTCACCTTGTAATAGGGAGACGGCATCCACATTAGCAGAATGAATACACATGACACCAGGCTCTATTGCCTCAGGCATAGCGCATTCATTCACTTTCACATGGGGTCCCACGACATCTACTAACACAGCCTTTCCTTCTGTGGTAGGAATAAATCCCTTCATGCGAAGCATGTGTGAAGAGACTTTTACTAAAAACGTTTGTAATGCAGAGACGGCAAAGGGTACAGAGGGTAAAAATACACAGTTTTTAGGACGCCCATGCGTTCCCCAGCCCTTATACGGAGTTGCATCAGTAATAGTTATTGGTACAGAGGTACCAGGAGCTTCGAGTTGAGCAACTATCTCTGCAGAAACTTTTCCATAGGAGGTCTTGAACAAGGGTGCTAGAGGGCGCAAAGCCCCTATGACCTCTTCTGTTTTTTTCAAGGTCGCCTCATCCACCAAGTCTGTTTTATTGAGGATAAACCAATCACTGAATACAATCTGCTCTTCAAGAGTTTTGAGAGCCTGTGAGAGCACGAGATAGCGTTCACTGTCAACGACGCAAATCATGCCTCCATAAGTGACCTTTTTTTTTGTTCGTTCTTGAATTATAGAGACAATTTCTAAAAGTGGAGCCGGTTTGGCTAAACCGGAAGCCTCCACAATTATACTGTCGGGTTCAAGCTCAACCATAGCCTCCACAGCGTTGATAAAAGAGCCTGACAGGCAGCTACAAAAGATCTGCCCGCCAGAAAGGCTCGTGGAAGCAATCACTTCTCCACTCCCCTTCACTAAAGCACTGTCGACCGCAATTGCCCCAAAATCATTGAGAACCAAACCGACTTTTTTATCATTCATGTGTTCTAAAAGACTGTTAATGACTGAAGTCTTTCCAGAACCCAGAAAACCAGTAAAGAGATAGAGTGGGATTGTTTTCCCTCCCATTATACTACCTCTAGAATTTTCTTCGTAAGCTCATCACGGCTAGGAATAATTGAAGAAAAAGCTAACTTTCCATTAATGTAGATACTCGGCAACTGTTTAACTCCAACTTCACGACAACGTGCAATATTCTGGGGTACTGTATATTTGTACTCGATTAAATCGACTTCAATATCCATTGCTGCCACCGTATCTTGAGCTGCTGCCCACATGTAGGTACAAGCTGCACACGTAGCCGAATCTAGAGTAAACACCTCTACTAGGGGCTTTTTCAGATTTTCATAATCAGGAAGCTCACCAGTGAATTCAATATCTTCTTTCTGGTAGTTTGCAACCATCTTACGAGCACTTTC
>CAZGDR010000039.1:0-17177 GCA_964524755.1 uncultured Spirochaetaceae bacterium | reverse complement strand
GGGTTGACAAATAATCGTGTATTCTATACATTCAACGAGGATTTGACATGTTGGGATGTAGTGTAATGGTAACACTGCAGATTCTGGTTCTGCCTTTAGGGGTTCGAATCCCTTCATCCCAGTCCTGTATTTTTGGTCCCTTCGTCTATCGGCTAGGACGGGAGATTCTCAGTCTTCAAAGAGGGGTTCGATTCCCCTAGGGACTAACGCTTGCCAGCCCAACGGGCTGGCATTTTCGTCTGATAGTAGTTACTATCTAATCTAGAAAAGGATCAGCTATGATAACAGCTTCAAATATTTCACTTGCTTATGGAACGCAAATACTGTTCAAAGAAGTGAATATAAAATTTACTCCCGGCAATTGTTACGGTGTGATTGGCGCCAATGGAGCCGGTAAATCTACATTTCTCAAAATACTCTCTGGAGAAATTGAACCCGATACGGGCGAAGTCATTGTAACTCCAGGTGAGCGTATTGCTGTACTCAAACAAGACCATTTTGCATTCAATGATTTTACCGTGCTCGAGACCGTAATTATGGGGTATAAAAAATTATATGAGATTATGACTGAGCGTGATCAAATATATGCTAAAGAAGATTTTACAGAGGAAGATGGGATTAAAGCTGCTGAGCTTGAAGGTGAGTTCGCCGATCTAAATGGCTGGGAAGCAGAAGCCGAAGCTGGAGTTTTACTGAATGGTTTGGGCATCAGTGATGAGTTTCTCGAGCGCAAGATGGATGAAATTGAAGATAACCTCAAAGTCAGGGTCTTATTAGCCCAAGCGTTGTTTGGAAATCCAGACATCCTCCTCTTGGATGAACCCACGAACCACCTCGATATTGAATCTATTCATTGGTTGGAAAACTTCTTAGCAGATTTTAAAAATACCGTTATTGTAGTCTCTCACGATAGGCATTTTATTAATACTGTCTGTACACACGTGGCCGATATAGATTTTGGTAAGATTGAACTCTATGTTGGGAACTACGACTTTTGGTATTTATCGAGCCAGTTAGCGGCTAAGCAAATGAAAGACCAACGGCGTAGGCGTGAAGACAAAATCGCTGAGTTAAAAGAATTTATTCAACGCTTTAGTTCTAACTTATCGAAAGCTCGTCAGGCGACAAGCCGTAAGAAACTTATCGATAAATTAACAATAGATGATATACGTCCCTCTTCTCGACGTTTCCCTTACGTGGCCTTTAAACCCGAACGAGAACCTGGGCGAAATATTCTTGAAGTCAAAGGCTTGAGTAAAACCATCGAAGGTGAGAAAGTTTTAGATAATTTCTCCATTATGGTAAATAATGGTGATAAAATTGCCTTTGTAGGGCCTAATCACTATGCTAAAACTATCTTTTTTGAAATTATAACGGGGAATATGGAACCCGATAGTGGCAGTTATGAATGGGGAGTTACCACCAAACGCAGTTATTTTCCTAAAGATAACACCCACTATTTTAGTGAACATATCACTATTACCGATTGGTTGAGACAATTCTCAGTTGAAAAGGATGATACCTTCATCCGCTCCTTCTTAGGACGTATGCTGTTCTCTGGTGATGAAGCCTTAAAAGATTGTACAGTGCTCAGCGGAGGCGAGAAAGTACGTTGTGTCTTGGCTCGCATGATGTTGGAACAAGGTAACGTCCTTGTCTTAGATGAGCCGACAAGCCATCTTGACCTTGAAGCCATTTCTAGTTTGAATGATGGTCTGATTGAGTTTCCAGGGGTGTTGCTTTTTAATAGCCATGACCATCAATTTGTAGAGACTATTGCCAATAGAGTGGTTGAGTTCGGTCCTGCAGGGATGTCTATCGATCGCCCGATGGGATTTGAAGAATATCTCCAAAATGATGCCGTCAAGGCCTTGAGGAGTAGTTTCTATGAGGATGCTCATAGCTCGTTGATGATCTAACTAGGAGGACTCCTATGTTGCTAGTCGTTGATATTGGAAATACACACGTAGTAATGGCCTTATATAATGGTTCGACATGGGTCTATGATTGGCGTATTTACAGCGATCAGAAAAAAACAAGTGATGAATATTTTGTAGTTGTCGAAAGAATGGTAAATCATGGTGGGTTTTCTCCCTCTGATATCGATCGTGCTATCATCTGTTCAGTAGTTCCTAATTTAACCCGATCCTTCCAGAAAGTTGTGCGTACTTTAAGTGGCATTGAACCTTTGATGGTGAGTCATGATACAGCCCCCGGTATCAAGCGAGAAAGTATTCCAGGAGAACTGGGATACGATTTATTGGCTAATGCAGTTGCTGTTCGTCATCTCTACCCGCAGGAAAATTGTGTCGTTCTCGATTTTGGTACAGCACTTACTTTCACGACGGTGACAAAAGAGGGAGAGTTACTGGGAGCTGCCATTGTCCCTGGCTTAATAACAGCCGCAAACTCACTATTTCATAATACCGCTCAAATTCCTCAAGTTATGCTCAAAGTACCCAAACGGGCTATAGGACGAAATTCTGATGAATCTATTCGTAGCGGAATTATGTTTGGATATGCCGGTTTGGTGAAGGAGTTAGTCCAAAGAATTGAAGACGAAGTAGGGGCCCCTGTAAAGGTCGTTGCTACAGGCGGACTCTCACAGACGATTGCCCCTCTGATTACACGGATCGACCAAGTAACACCCCAATTAACCCTTGAAGGGCTACGCATCATTGCCGATCACTTATTTAATGCTTAGCGAATTTTCTTTCTAGGTGCCATCACGTGTGCTTTTTCTCCAGCAGAATTCAAAAAAATAAACTTCTGTGATGTTTTAAAAAAGTAGATGGAGTATTCTCCATAGATGCTATAGGTATCGATTCGTCAATAAATTTCACAAGCATGCTTTGAAATGTGAATGTAAGTGCAGATCTTCTTATACCTGTTTCTGGGGTGGATCCCTCAATACTATGACGAAAAATAAATCATGTACTACTAAAAGTTTTCTAACCATCTCTTATAGCGCTCATTCTAGGACTCGATGACCAAAGTGTTGCATAAAAATGCAACAAGTCTCTAAATAATTGTGCAAAACTGTTGCATATTATCTCTGCGTTCGATATTGTTGCATTATGCACACCATACAAGAGGGAATTTAGCATGAAACGAGTAGCCGTACTGATGGGTAGCGAACGGGATCTTCCGGTGATGGAAAAAGCCTGTACCATTCTTAAAGAATTATCTATCCCCTTTGACGTTCATGTGCTCTCCGCACATAGAACCCCTACCCAAACAGTAACTTTTGCTCAAAACGCCCGCAAAAACGGTTATGCCGTGCTCATTGCAGGGGCAGGTATGGCCGCTCATCTGGCTGGAGTCTTATCTTCTCACACTCTGCTACCCGTCATTGCGGTCCCCCTTTCGGCCTCTCTTGAGGGGATGGATGCTCTGCTCTCCTGTGTGCAGATGCCGACGGGAATTCCCGTTGCAACGGTCGCCATTGACGGAAGTGCGAATGCTGCCTTGCTGGCAGCCCAGATTCTGGCCCTGAGTGACGAACAGTTAGGAGAAAAGCTGGCACAACGACGGATAAAGGGTGAAAAGAGTGCCATGAATACCCATGCGAGAATCAACCAAAGCTTTACTGTGTAAGGCTTTTTTTATTGTCCTAAACTATGGAGGCAACTATGAAGAAAACCGTACAGCTGTATGAAGGTAAAGCCAAGAAAGTCTATGCAACCGATGACAAACACATCTATATTGTCTCCTACAAGGATGATGCTACGGCCTTTAATGGCCAAAAGAAAGGTACCATCTTAGGCAAGGGAGCCATTAACAACAAAGTTAGTAACCACCTCATGGGACTCTTAGAGAAGGAAGGTATTCCTACACATCTCGTGAAGGAACTCAATGACCGGGAAACAGCCGTTAAGGGGGTTGAAATCATTCCCCTAGAAGTTATTATACGCAATATAGCAGCTGGTTCTTTGGCCAAGCGCCTCGGTCTAGATGAGGGCCTAAAGCTCTCCTCCACCGTGTTGGAGTTCTGCTATAAACGAGATGATCTGGGTGACCCTCTGGTGAACGAATCCCATATCAAGGCTCTAAATCTGGCAAGCGAAAATGAACTTCTTCAAATTACGACATACAGCCTCAGAATTAATACTATTCTTAGTGAGTATCTACGGCCCCTCAACATAGAGTTGGTCGATTTTAAGTTGGAATTTGGTAGGACGCAGGATGCCAGCATTATTTTAGCTGATGAGATTTCTCCTGATACGTGCCGATTTTGGGATACTAAGACCCATGAAAAACTCGATAAAGATCGTTTCAGAAGAGATCTTGGAGGAGTGGAGGATGCCTACAAGGAGATCCTCTTGCGTCTTATGGGGGGTGTTTGATGCGTGGCATCCATGAAGAGTGTGGCATCTTCGGTATCTTCTCCAAACAAGTAGAGGATGTGTCATCGCTCTCTTATTATGCACTCTATGCCTTGCAACATAGGGGTCAGGAGGGGTGTGGTATTGCTTTGAATAACAAGGGAACCATTACCTCTTACAAAGACAAAGGTGTGGTCAAGGATGTATTCAAAGCTGATTCACTTCCCTCCTCAAATCAGTGTCGCATGGCCATAGCCCATGTTCGCTACGGAACAACAGAAGTTGATTCCCGAGCAAACATCCAGCCATTGGTCATTACCCATCAGAAAGGGAATATGGCTATTGCTCACAACGGCCACCTGACTAATGATGCTGAGCTTCGCCAAGAGTTGGAACTCTCTGGTTCCATCTTTCATACGACCAGTGATACTGAAGTTATCGCTTATCTTATTACCCGTAACCGCCTTTGCAGTCCATCTATCGAGAGCGCCATTGAGAAGACTATGGGTGAAATTAAAGGGGCTTACTCTCTAGTCATCATGTCACCTTCCAAGATTATAGCCGTCAGAGACCCGTGGGGGTTCAGACCATTATGCATCGGTAAGTTAGGTGATGGGTATGTGTTTGCTTCCGAAAGTTGTGCCCTCGATGCAGTTAATGCAGAGTTTGTGAGGGACGTAGAACCTGGTGAGATTGTGGTGGTTGACTCCACAGAGGAAGGGGAAGCTTCCCTGGTGAGTATCAAGACCTTCTGTAACATCCAAGCCTCCTCGTTATGTGTATTTGAGCTCATCTATTTTGCTCGACCCGATAGTGTCATGGATACTATTTCAATTCATCAGGCCCGCTTGAGAGCAGGATCATTCTTAGCTTTGGAACATCCCGCTCAAGCAGACGTAGTGATAGGGGTTCCCGATAGCGGCATCGATGCTGCCATAGGGTACTCTCGCCAGTCGGGCATTCCTTATGGTATCGGTTTTATCAAAAACAAGTACATCGGGCGGACCTTCATTCAACCCGGCCAGAGTTCTCGAGAGGACCACGTGCGTATTAAGCTCAATCCCATTGCTGCTACGGTGAAGGGGAAACGGGTAGTCCTTATTGATGATTCCATCGTGAGAGGAACCACTGGTAAGCGTATTGTCCGTCTATTGCGTGAGGCGGGAGCCAAAGAGGTTCACCTGAGGTCGGCGGCTCCAAAATTTCTCTACCCCTGTTACTTCGGTACAGATATACACTCCTCAGAGGATCTATTTGCCTACAAATATGATGATACTTCCATGCGAAAATTACTTGATGTCGACTCTTTAGGATTCCTCAGCAGCGAGCATGTAACGAAACTCTCGGACCATCCGGGTATAGGCTTCTGTACAGCCTGCTTCACCGGTGTGTATCCCTGTCCTAAACCTGGGGATAAGAGGCAAGACCAGGATCACCTTTCCTTTGAAGGAGAAACATACCATGTCAACTGAAATCCAAAATGAGAGCTACCGCGATAGCGGTGTGGACATTGCTAGTGGATATCGCGCTGTGGCTTTGATGAAAAATCATGTGGCCAAAACTTTCACTTCTGGAGTCCTCTCCGATATCGGCGGATTCGGTGGGTTATTCGAGCTTGATATTATTAAGACACCTCATCCTCTCCTGGTCTGTGGTACAGATGGGGTCGGAACCAAACTCAAGATTGCATTTATGTTGGATAAGCATGATACGGTAGGCATCGATTGTGTTGCCATGTGCGTCAATGACGTCATTTGCTGTGGCGCTCAACCCCAAGTATTCTTAGACTACATCGCTTTGGGAAAGCTAGTACCAGAGAAGGTAGAAGAGATTGTTAAGGGGGTGAGCGCAGGATGTATTGAGGCCGGCTGTGCCCTCATCGGAGGAGAAACGGCTGAGATGCCGGGATTCTATCCTATTGACGAGTATGACTTAGTAGGGTTTACCGTCGGAGTTGTGGATAAGACAAAGGTGTTTGATAACACGGCCATAGTGGAAGGGGATTTGTTGGTAGCTCTGCCAGCTTCGGGAGTCCACTCAAATGGGTTCTCGCTTGTGCGGAAGGTATTTGATCTTGATTCAAACCCCGATAATCTTTTACGGCACGAGCCTTCACTGGGCCATACGCTTGGAGAGGAACTCCTTAAACCAACCAATATTTACGTCCGTCCACTACTCGATCTTGCAGAAAAGGTTACCGTGAAGGCTGCTGCACATATAACAGGAGGAGGATTATATGAGAATATTCCGCGCGCTCTTCCTCCAGACAAACACGCCAGAATCCTCCTTGATGATGTGCAAGTATTGCCCATTTTTGATCTTATTCAGCAGAAGGGGAATATCCCTCAACATGACATGTACAATACCTTCAATATGGGAGTGGGCATGGTCTTAGTTCTCGATGCACAAGGGGCAGAGGTTGCTCTTGCTGAAATAGCAGGTAGCTATATTCTTGGTACAGTAGCACAAGGCAAGGGTGGAGTCGCTCTCATATGATAAGGATTGCCGTGTTGGTCAGCGGAGGTGGGACAAATCTTCAGGCTCTGCTTAATGTTCAGGCGAAGGGAGCCCTAGGTGTGGGGACGATTGCCTTGGTTGTCTCAGACAGAGATAGTGCCTATGCCCTAACACGTGCACAAAAGGCCGCTATTCCAACCGCCGTCGTCCAACGGCAAAAGGACAATCCCGCGCTATTTGAAGCTCGTCTAAAGGAGGTGCTGGAGCACCATAGAATAGACTTGATTGTATTTGCCGGCTTTCTCTCGCTGCTTTCTGAAGATTTTGTGAGACAATATCCTCAACGGATTATCAATATTCATCCTTCGTTATTGCCTAGCTTTGGTGGCAAGGGATATTATGGATTGAAAGTACATCAGGCCGCCCTCAAGCGAGGGGTGAAGCTCAGCGGAGCAACGGTACACTACGTCAACGAAATTCCCGATGGTGGAACTATTTTAGCCCAACAAGCTCTAGAGGTTCTTCCCGATGATACTCCCATCTCATTGCAAAAAAGAATCATGGAGGAGGTAGAGTGGGTGCTTCTTCCCCGATGTACACGAGAAGTTTGTCAAACATTGGAGAATGCTATGCAAATAGAACAGGTATTAGGGACACATAAGTATCCCGGGCGGGGCATCATCATGGGACTCTCTGCCGAGGGGAAGGCTGTAATTGCTTATTTCCTTATGGGACGGAGCAACAATAGCAGGAATAGAATTTTGGCGTTAGAAGGAAAGTCCCTTCGAACTGAAGCGTTTGATGTCTCGGTGATGGAAGATCCCTCTCTTATCATCTATCATCCTCTTCGCAAGGTTGGCTCGACCTTGATTGTGACCAATGGTGACCAAACAGATACCATAGCTTCCTTTCTCGCAGAGGGGAAGAGCTTTCGCCAAGCACTCCAGAGTCGAACTTATGAACCTGATGAACCCAACTATACCTCAAGGATTAGCGGTATATTTGATGAGCAGAGTCCTCTTTCCTATACTCTTTCGATTCTTAAACATAATGAGGGGCAGTGTAAAAGATATTTCTATCCCTTTACATCGCCTACGAAGGGACGTGGTCATCTGATACATACCTATGAAAGAGATGGTGATCCTCTTCCCCCATTTGAGGGAGAGCCCAGAGAAGTATTGTTGGATCAAGACATTGAGCAATTCTCCCAAAAACTATGGGAGAATCTTGATACAGAAAATAGAATTGCCCTCTATGTCCGCTATACCGATGTAGATCAAGGGACTTTTGAAGAAAAATTGATTAACAAACACACGAGGTAGGTATGAATAGTATGGAACTTAAGTATGGGTGTAACCCTAATCAGAAGCCTGCGAGGGTCTTTACTGAGACGGGAAAGCTCCCAATCACCATTCTCAATGGTACCGCTGGGTACATCAATCTGCTTGATGCGCTCAATGGATGGCAACTTGTTTCCTCCTTGGATGAGGCTTTAGATCTACCTGCAGCGGCATCCTTTAAACATGTAAGTCCGGCCGGGGCAGCTGTGGGTTTACCCCTCAATGATGCCGAGCGTGCCATGTATTTTATTGGAAAAGAGCGCGAGCTCTCCGCTCTTGCAACAGCCTACACGAGAGCCCGTGGTGCCGATCGCATGTCCTCTTTCGGAGATTTTGTGAGCCTCAGTCGGGTCTGTGATGTCAGTACCGCACGCTGCATTAAGGCAGAAGTAAGTGATGGGGTAATTGCTCCAGGTTATACAAAGGAGGCTTTAACTCTGCTGAAGACTAAGCGCAATGGCTCGTATACAGTTTTAGAAATAGACGCCTCCTATGAACCGCCGGCTCAGGAGTATCGATCAGTCTTTGGTATTCAGTTTGAACAGAATAGGAACACTATTCAACTCGATAAGCGGGTACTGACACCGATTGTAACAGAAAACACCCAATTATCTGAAGCAGCAAAAATTGATTTAGTTGTCGCACTCATCGCCTTAAAGTACACCCAGTCTAATTCGGTCTGTTATGCTAAACGAGGGCAGACTATTGGAGTGGGAGCTGGTCAACAATCCCGCATCCACTGTACCCGCTTGGCAGGAGGGAAGGCCGATCTCTGGCATCTGAGGCAGAGTGAACGTACCCTCTCTCTCCCTTTTTTGAAGAAGTTGAGTAGAAATGAGAAGGACAATGCTATCGAGCAGTTTCTGACTGATAACCCTGAAACTTCATTATTTGAAGGAGAACATTGGAAGCGTTACTTTGTTGAGCCCCCGCAACCCTACACAGCAGCCGAGAAAAGCTCCTTTTTAGAGACCGTAGGTCAAGTCTCTCTAGCTAGTGATGCCTTCTTCCCTTTCAGGGACAATATTGATAGAGCCCAACGAAGTGGAGTCGAGTTCATCGTTCAACCTGGTGGGTCACTTCGTGATGATCTAGTCATCGAAGCCTGTAACCAATATGGGATGGTGATGATCGCTAATTCCATCCGCTTGTTCCACCATTAAGCCATGGATATATTAGTGATTGGATCCGGTGGTAGGGAGTATGCTCTGCTCACTGCCCTTAAGAAAAGTCCTCTTGCCGACCATTTGTATGCTCTTCCAGGGAATGGAGGTATGGCTCATCTGGCAACATTAGTTTCTATAGACGTCAAGGATTTAGGCGGGATAGTCGCTTTTGTAAAACAGGCGAAGGTAGATTTTGTGATAGTTGGTCCCGACGATCCCTTGGTCCTCGGGTTAGTTGATCGACTGGAAGCTGAGGGGATCCTCTGTTTTGGGCCGAATAAGGGTGCCGCTATCCTTGAAGGGAGTAAAATTTTCTCTAAGGATTTGATGAAGCGTTATAATATTCCTTCAGCTACCTATGAAGTTTTTCATGAGGTGGAAAAGGCACTCTCCTATGCGAAAACTTGTCCTCTGCCCATGGTTGTAAAAGCTGATGGGCTAGCTTTGGGCAAGGGGGTGATTATTGCAGAGACCCGACAAGCTCTACAAGATGCCATCAAAGCGATGATGGTAGACAAGATTTTTGGCAAAAGTGGCCAGAGTATCATTTTGGAGGAGTTTCTCTCGGGTGTAGAGGTCTCTGTCCTCTCGTTTACCGATGGGAAAACAGTAGTTCCCATGCTCTCGTCTATGGACCATAAACGCTCCTTAGATGGTGATCAGGGACCAAATACCGGTGGTATGGGTGCTATAACACCCAATCCTTATTATACTCCCGCACTACAGGATCAATGTATGCAGGAGTTGTTTCTGCCAACGCTAGAGGCCATGCAGGCTGAAGGGAGACCTTTTAAAGGGTGTCTCTTTTTCGGTCTCATGCTCACGAGTGCCGGTCCAAAAGTCATAGAATATAATTGTAGATTTGGAGACCCGGAGTTGCAGTCAGTCCTTCCATTGTTGGAAACTGATCTGCTCTCGATCCTGTTAGCAGTCTGTCAAAACCGACTGGCAGAATTAGAGGTTAAGTTTTCTCACCAAGCAAGTTGTTGTGTTGTTCTCGCTAGTGGAGGCTATCCCGCTTCTTATACGACAGGAAAGGCTATTCACATGGGCCAACTTGAAGAGGGTGTGGAGTGCTACCATGCAGGGACTAAGCTTGCCCCCGAGGGATTTGTTACCAATGGTGGACGGGTTCTGAACCTTGTTGCTACAGCTGATACGTTGGCACAAGCAGTTGCTAAAGCCTATCGTGCAGTCGACTCAATTTCATTTGAGGAGATGCACTATCGCAAGGATATTGGAAGGATCGCCCTTGAGGCGTAGGAGGCAGTATGGTTTATCGGTTGTTTGTGGAGAAGAAAGAGGGGTTCAGATTTGTAGAAGAGGCCTTGTTGGAAGATCTGAAGTTATACGTGGGTATCCAGGGAATACAGGGTATACGTCTCATTAACCGCTACGATATCCAAGGTATTGATGCTGCACTCCTGCAGAAGTGTAAACATACGGTGTTTTCAGACATACAGGTCGACACCGTCAGTGAATTATTCCCTGAGATTGCCTCACCTAACTTTGTTTTGGGGGTCGAATACCTTTCCGGCCAATATGATCAGCGCTCAGAGGCGGCTGCTCAGTGCATCCAGGTTATCAGCGGCAGGGAACGACCTCTTGTGCATAGTGCCAAGGTCTATGTAATGGAAGGTGCTTTTTCAGAAGCTGAAAAGCAACTCATGCGAGACTATCTGATCAATCCAGTCGATTCTCGTGAATCTGAGATGGCTCTCCCCGAAAGTTTGTTTTTACGTCAACCCGAGGTCGGCTCGGTTGAGAGATGGGTAGGTTTCTCCACTTTCAACGATGATCAGCTGTCAGTGTTCTCTCGCCAAGAGGAGTTGGCCATGGATGAAGAGGATCTAAAGTTAGTACGTTCCTACTTTGCTCAAGAAGGACGTGATCCCACCCATACCGAACTGAAAGTGATTGATACCTACTGGTCTGACCATTGTCGCCATACAACTTTTCTCACCACATTAGATGATGTTATTATCGAGGATCCTGAAATACAAGCAAGCTACGATCATTATCGTGCGCAGCGCAAAACTTTAGGAATTAATAAACCGGAATCTCTTATGGACCTAGCCCTCATTGGTTCAAAAGTATTGAAGGCGCAGGGAAAATTGGAACAATTGGACGAATCCGAGGAGGTCAATGCCTGTTCTGTAAAGGTGAATCTCAAGCGTGATGGGAAGTCGGAACCGTGGCTGTTGTTGTTTAAGAATGAAACCCACAACCACCCAACTGAGATAGAACCCTTTGGTGGAGCTGGCACCTGTATTGGTGGGGCCATCCGCGACCCGCTCTCAGGTCGAGGGTATGTGTTTCAGGCCATGAGAATCAGTGGTGCCTCTAGTCCTTTGGTCCCGTTTAAAGAGACTTTACCTGGAAAGATTTCCCAGAAACAATTAGTGGTGACTGCTGCCAATGGAAATAGTTCCTACGGGAATCAAATCGGCGTAGCTAGCGGTTTAGTCCAAGAGATTTACCATCCAGGTTTTGTTGCCAAGCATATGGAATTGGGAGCTGTGGTGGGAGCTGTCCCCGCCAAACAGGTGAAAAGGGAAGTGCCACAACCAGGGGATCTGATCGTACTCGTCGGCGGGAGAACTGGTCGTGATGGCTGTGGTGGAGCTACTGGCTCCTCAAAGAGTCATACCGAAGATTCGTTGACAAGCTGTGGCGCTGAGGTACAAAAGGGTAATGCCCCAGAAGAGCGAAAGCTTCAACGCTTAATGAGGCGCCCTCAAGCCTCTATTCTCATTAAACGTTGCAATGACTTTGGAGCAGGTGGGGTGAGTGTCGCCATTGGAGAACTTGCCCAAGGGCTGGTTATCGATCTCGATACCATCCTCACTAAATATGAAGGGCTCAGTGGTACAGAACTCGCTATTAGCGAATCTCAAGAGCGCATGGCCGTTGTCCTTGAAGCTAAAGATGTTGAAGCTTTTCAAGCTCTGGCCATGGAGGAAAATCTAGAGAGTTCCGTGGTGGCTCGTGTCACACAAGATCAACGCTTAGTCATGTTGCATCGAGGTGAGAAAATTGTCGATATCCAGCGTTCTTTTCTTGATAGCCATGGAGCTGAAAAACATGCCAAAGTATTTGTTTCGAACAGAGCAACAAACCAAAGTAAAAAAACAGAAGGTTCCTTAAAGCAAAAACTTCTTGCTCTCATGTCTGATTTGAATGTCTGTTCCCAACAAGGGCTAGGTGAGCGTTTTGACTCCACTGTAGGTGCCGCTTCCCTGTTCATGCCGTATGGAGGGATGTATCAGGTGAACCCTTCCCAGGTAATGGCGGCCCTGTTTCCTATAGAGGAGGGAGAGACTACCACAGCTTCTGTGATGGCTTGGGGATATGATCCTTTTCTCATGGAACAAGATCCGTATCGTGGTGCTTTTTCTGCCGTGATACACTCTGTAGCAAAACTGGTAGCTGCTGGAGCTAATCTGGATGAGACCTATCTCTCCTTCCAAGAGTATTTTGGTAAGGTCGGTGATGATCCGAAACGCTGGGCTCTCCCTTTTATGGCATTATTGGGAGCTTTTGAGGCTCAATTATTACTTGAGAAAGCTTCCGTTGGAGGTAAGGACTCTATGAGTGGCTCCTTTGGCTCACTTGATGTGCCTCCTACTCTGGTCAGCTTTGCTGTAAGTGCATCGGATGCAGAAAATCTGATAAGTAGTGAATTTAAACAGGCTGGTCAAGCGGTGGTATTGTTAGAGGCGGAGAGCCAGGAAGATCTTCCTCGCCTATTTAGACAGGTATCTACCCTTATAGCTGAGAAGAAGGTTGCCTCCTGCTATGCTGTCGGCTACGGTGGTATAGCTGAAGCTTTGGTTAAAATGTGTTTTGGCAATAGGATTGGGTTTTCTCTGCATGCCAAGGTCGACCTGTTTTCCAAGCGCTATGGTTCCTTCGTGCTGGCCCTTAATGAAGAACAACCTTTGGGGACATTGTTAGGGTATACGACTGAGGAGGAGAAGTTTTCAGCCGAAGAGTGTGATCTCCCATTATCTCTTCTTCAGACAACCTTTGAAGCACCTCTTAAGTCAATCTATCCAAGAATGAGAAATGAGAAAGTAAAAAAGACTATTCCTACTTTGAACTGGAAAGCAGAGAGCACAATTAAATCAACCTATAGTATCCCTTCACCGAAAGTTCTCATCCCCGTGTTCCCAGGAACTAATGGAGAGTATGATTTGCAATCTGCGCTCTCTTCTGCTGGGGCTACTACTGAGGTGTTCGTCATTAATAACATAACACCCCAAGGATTGCAGGATAGTGTCAAGCAGTTTGCCCAGAGGCTCTCTACGAGTCAGATGCTCTTCTTGCCCGGTGGGCTTTCCTGTGGGGACGAACCGGATGGTGCGGCTAAGTTCATTACAGCCTTTTTACGTAATGCGCTCATTGCTGAGGAAATTATGCAATTGTTAGAGGTAAGGGAAGGGTTGGTATGTGGTATCAGTAATGGATTCCAAGCTTTAATAAAGCTCGGCCTATTACCCTATGGCAAAATACTTCCACCTTCAACCGACAATCCTACGTTGAGCTTAAACAAATTGGCACGACATCAGTCCATGTTAGTTCGTACGAGAGTCGCTTCGACTCTCTCTCCATGGATGAGTAGTCATAAAGTGGGGGACATCTCCTACATACCCGTTTCCCATGGTGAGGGGCGATTCATTTGCAAGGATGAGGTTTTAGACCAGTTAATTCAAAAAGGGCAAATTGCTTGTCAGTATGTCGATTTGGAAGGGAAGGCTACGATGGATTTGCCTTTCAATCCCAATGGGTCAGTGTATGCTGTGGAAGCTCTCTCCTCTGGCGACGGCAGAGTATTCGGAAGGATGGGTCACAGTGATCGGGCAACTAAAAAGAATCTGTATAAAAACACCCCTTATAGTCCCGATGATCGGTTGTTTAGAGATGGAGTGGACTACTTTTCTTGATGAGAAGGGAACATATAGCTGAAAACGGTCGTGATTAACTAACCTATGATCTATGCCTTGGTTGAGCTGAGTTAGTTTTTCGATCTTTTTACATGAGTAGGCTAGGGAGCCTCTCCCTTTCCTTTGTCTGACTTGGGTAGAGGCTCACTATTTTTAAAGGGTAAAACGTCCTGCTTTCATAATTTGGACTTGCTTCCCACGTGCCGTTGTAGCGATAATATCCATATCGGATGAACCGACCATGAAATCGGTATGCACCATAGATGTATTACAACCAGCTTCGCGTAGTAGGGTCTCATTCGATAACTTTTCAGCATGCATGAGACAACTCGGATATCCTGCTCCAAGGGCAATATGACAAGAGGCATTTTCGTCATACAGAATTGAACCAAAGACTTTCCCAGATTGTGCTATAGGGGAATCTTCATCTACTAACGCAACTTCACCCAAGTATGAGGCTCCTTCGTCCATAGCTAAGAACTTATCCATTACAGATTGGCCAATACGGGCTTTACATGCAACGACTTTGCCTTTTTCAAAGGTTAAAACAACATCTTCAACTAATGAGTCCATGACAGAAACAGGTTTGGTAGTGGCGATGTAACCACTAGCAGTGAGCCGATCAGGGGTCGTAAAGACCTCTTCAGTTGGGATGTTAGGGAGGAACCATGTTCCATTAGGGAGTGGATCGCCACCACCAGCCCAAAGATGTTCTTTGGTAAAGCCTACCGTAAAGTCTGTTTTTGCACTTTTGAAATGTAATGAAGTAATGGCTAGATCATTTAATTTCTGGCCTCGTTTTAGTAAAAGATCGGCATGATCTTGCCAAGCTTTAGCTGGGTTGGGAGTATCAAGTTTGAGAATAGGTGCTACAACTTTCCATAAATCATCAGTCTCTGCTTGTTCTCCTAAGACATCTTTAGCCCAGCGTGGTCCTGGTACGGCAATCACACACCAAGGGTGTTCATGGCGCATTCTACTATTTCGATAAAGCGTTCCTGCAATGCTTAAAGCTGATTTATATATGGCGAGTTGATCGGCATCAGCATCTGCTAAATAGTGCCGGTCCTCTGTGTTATCAATTCGGATGTAAGCCCAATCTTTTACCATCATCTCGTAATCAGTTTGGCGTGAAAAGTCAGGGACATCCGCTAACATATCTTGGTTTTGGACATCAGTTCTTTTCTTGATTAATCGTAAATCTTCAATCTCAATTCTGACTAACAGCGCCCCTTTTTCATAAGCTTTTTCTGCTAGTATTTGGGCAAACCAGTAGGCTTCAGGCCCTGCTTTAATTTGCAATGATTGGCCATGATACAAACAAACACCACTCGTAATAACGAGATCTGCGTACTCATTAACCATCTGCTCTATACTTTTCATACATACTCCTTCATTCCTGAATGCAGGAAATCATACAATAAACTTATTATTTTGCATTAAAATATTTTCTGAGCCATCAGGAGATTGTGCAGTGATATGTAAATCCTCAGTCCCAAAAGGAACTCTGAGACGAATAGTACTGATGTTACAGCCCGTTTCTTGCATCAATTCCTGCTCATCAGTATATTCTGCTAAAGCTTCAAGATGAGAGGCTTCTCCCATCCCTAAAAGGAAGCTGCTGGTTGTGTTTTCATCGAATCCTCTATATCCATAGCAATGGGTCAAAGCAGGGAAGGCTACGTGCTTATCAACTAAAGAGATTTCACTCAGTCGCCTAGCGCCTGCATCTACCGAGAGGGCAATGTCGAGTAGTTCTTGTCCACTCTTTGCTTTGTAATCAATGAGTTCTCCGTGTAGGAACGTGAAGGTCGCTTCTTTCACAATTCCTCCCAATAATGGGAAGGGGTGAGTAGAGGCAATCGTGCCATTAATAGAATCTAAATCTGGTAACATACTGATTCTTGCCAAAGGGATATGTGGGATAAAGGCTCTTCCATTTTCTAGTTTGCAAATACCACTACGCCACCGTGATTCAGCATTCATTTTTACCGTAAGATTTGTGTTTTTACTTGTGATATGTAAAGTTGCATCTTCATGACGATTTAATAGCATCAAGTGTTCTGTGATTGTAGTAGCACGAGCTTTACCCACGGCTGGAATTTTTGTGTTAGAAAGTTGAAAGATTGAATCAAACAATTTCCATAAGTCCCGTTCCGTAGCGGTGCTCCCAAAAATTCTTTTTGCCCAGCGAGGTCCAGGGACGGGGATAACTGCCCAAGGGGCAACTTCTTTGTCGAGTTGTGGTGGTCCTAAGTTTCCAGCTTTCTGCAATAAAGCTAGATTCTCAGCGACGGTAGAAGGACTCTCTTCAATTTCCCAGTCACGATCCTCTGTATCATCGATACGCAGTAAGACTGCCGATGATGGTAAAGTGACTGCTTGTGGATTCAATAGGGGGGTAACCGTTAAAGCATCACCAGGAGTCCCTCCTTCAATAGGGACGATATAAACTGGTTGCAAGGTTATTTCACTAGCTTCCTGCGCTAACTCTTGAGCAAACTCAAGGTGAGATGTGTTTGCATTAATCGAAAGAGATTCTCTTTCCTGCAGATTTAGGACGACACGGATTACATATTGTATATATTGTTCTCGAAAATTCATATTACTCCTCAAAGATGAAACATAGGTGTACCATACTACAAAAATAGATAATGAACAAAGAGGAAATCATTTTTTTTACATAACACCTTGACCATCTGCTAACTTTCAGTTATTAATATGTCGTTACCAATCAGAACACCTGCGCCTGTGGTATAATGGTATTACCTCAGCCTTCCAAGCTGAAGACACGGGTTCGATTCCCGTCGGGCGCTTTTTTTAATTTTAGCATTAAGATGCCTTATTATATACATCCAATACATACAGTAGATGAGCCCATATCTTAGATTTCTCATATCAGTTTTGCGCGAGCTCCATTGACACCTCGGTAAGAAAACTATT
>CAZGDR010000038.1:10838-18270 GCA_964524755.1 uncultured Spirochaetaceae bacterium | reverse complement strand
CCCTGACTGAAAGAGATACATATCATTTATCCACAAACCTGCACAGCTAACTTGAGGGAAGAGACACGTACCGTCATAGCATCAGAACGTGAAGTAAGAACAATGGGAATGGTAGCTCCCACCACGATGCTAGCTGAAGTAACACCCGGTGCAGAGAGGAATGCTTTATAGGTGGCGTTGGCTGCATCGAGGTTGCCAAACATCAGGATGTCAGCATCACCTGGGACCTCCCCTTTAAGGTTTTTAACTTGGGCTGCATGTTTGGAAATAGCTACATCGAGTCCAAAGGGCCCCTCAACAACCGCAGCTTTAAAGATTTCAGTATTTTTTTGTAAAAACATAAGCTGTGAAGCATCAGTTGTTGAAATGATTCTGGGATTTATGGTCTCCACGGGAGAGACTAAAGCTACTTTAGGGCGGTCGACGCCTAACGTGTGGGCCACACTGATGGCATTAATAATGATCTGCACTTTTTGATCGATATTAGGAAGAATAGAAACAGCAGCATCCGTTATCAACAATGGTTTGTGGTACCAAGGCAGATTGATTTGTGCTACATGGCTCAGCAATGCTCCTTTTGGCAAGAGTTCAAAATCTTTGTGGAGTATTGCGCGCAAAAAATCAGCTGTATGTACTGCTCCTTTCATGATCACCTGAACGCGCCCCTCCTTTGCCATATGAGCAGCAATCAAGCATGTCTCGATATCATCTTTTGTATCAATACAGGTCGCCCCTTTGAGGGTAATTCCCAAAGCTTCAGCTTTGTTAGTAATTTCAATTTTGTTGCCAATTAATAAAAATTCGACTTTAGGATCATCCCGCAAGAACTGCCAAGCTCGCAAACTCTCGACATGCTCGGCACCTACGATTGCAACGGTTTTAGTTATGCTACTCATATTCCATCACCTCCCGCGTACGGTCAAGGACTGCATAAGCATTCTCTGCCAAAGAGCACATCTCCCCTTCTCCAGGAATTATTATGATGGGGACAAGTTTCCCTAGTCGTTGTTCAATCATACCCATCAGTTTACTATTATGAGCTATCCCACCTGTTAACACAACAGCATCTATGTTCCCCTCCAGTACAGAGAAGTGGGAAGCAATCTCTTTACTGATTTGGTACACGAGAGCGCGTAACCAAAACAGAGCCTTTTTGTCACCTTCTTCCGCGGCCTCCATTAAAGTTTTCACATCTCTGGTTCCTGTGTAGGCAAACAACCCTCCCGATCCATGTATCTTCTTCTTCAATTCAGTCTCACTATAGGCTCCAGAAAGGACAAGTGTAACTAAATCCCCAACGGGAAGTCCTCCTGACCGTTCGGGTGTAAAGGGCCCTTCCCCATCCAGTGCATTATTGACATCAATGACTTTCCCGTAGCGATGCGATCCGACTGATATCCCACCACCGAGATGGGCAACGATGAGTCGTGTTTCTTCGTATGGTTTTCCGAGTTTTTTAGATGCCAAACGGGCTACATATTTTTGATTTAAGGCATGGAAGATACTTTTACGCTCAATATCTGGCATGCCAGAAATCCGAGCTTCAGCAATCATTTCATCAACTACGACAGGATCGGCGACCATAGCTTCACAACCATAGCGTCTGGCAATCGCATCGGCTAAAGGGGCCCCTAAGTTACAAGCATGTTCTCCATAGGTGCAATTTTGTAGATGGAGCAACATACGGTCATTTACCCGGTACACACCACTAGGTAAAGGGTGTAGAAGTCCGCCACGGCCCATGACAAGGCTCAAGTCTTCCGGTTGCACATTATGTGCTTCTAGAAACTGGATCACAAAATCACGCCGAAAAGTAAATTGTTCATACACCCGACCTAGTCGGTTCAGTTCTTCAACTGAGTGGTCATGATTCTGTATAGCAATCTTTTCACCATCTTCGAATAAGGCTAGCTTAGTGGTAGTCGATCCTGGGTTTATGGCAAGTACCACTCTTTTCTTATTACTCATCCCTTCCCCATACTATGTGCTGCCACATACGCCTCTGTCTCTCTGACAATAGCCATGTTTGTCTCTAAGAAATCCTTCTTCCGTAGTACCAACGGGATGCAACGGATAAGGGTTTCTAAGGCAAGAGATTTGCTTACCAGCAGGTATGCAGTTATCATCACCACATTAGCGGCTGAAAGCAATCCCGCATCTTTTGCGATATCGGAAGCAGGGATATAAAATACCTCTACATCCGTTCGCTCTACCTGCCGTTTAATAATTGATGAATTAACGATAATACAAGCACCCGGTTCCATTTGAGGTTCAAATAAATCAAGCGAAGGCTCATTAAAGGCCAACAAAACTTGAGGATGGTCTACTAAAGGCGATCCTATGGCTTCATCTGAAAGGATGACACTCACATTGGCACTTCCCCCCCTCATTTCGGGTCCATAGGAGGGTAACCAGGAAACGTGTAACCCTTCACCCATACCACAGGTAGCAAGCAATTCTCCTGCTGACAACACTCCCTGACCACCGAAACCAGCAATCTTCACTTTCCAAGTACCTCGAGTAGATCTCTTTTGGGTGACAGGAACTGTGCCGGAACTGGTTAAAAGAGCTGTCAGTTGCGTGTCATCGAACCAGGGCAGGACCTCCTCCGTGGATTGCACGGCGGGTTTGTGGATATTATCTCGAACCATTCCTAAAGGAAAGTATTGCGTCATCTCTTCTGTCATCCAGGTTCGAGAGTCAACCGCCGACATTCCCCAGTTGGTAGGACACGGTGAGAGGATTTCAACAAAAGAGAAGCCTATGCCATCCATTTGCGTCTGTAATGCCTTATGGATGGCTCGACGTGTTTTAATGATATCTTTTGAGCTCGCCACTGAACAACGCTCGATATAGACGGGAGCAACGAGGGCGTTGATGAGTTCGACCATTTTGATGGGAAGACCATCTCTTTCGAATTGACGACCAAACGGGGATGTTTGTGTTTTCTGCCCCAAGAGAGTGGTTGGAGCCATTTGGCCACCTGTCATGCCGTAAATAGCATTGTTAATAAAAAAGACTGTAATTGGTTCTCCCCGGTTAGCAGCATGAATTATTTCAGTCATACCAATCCCAGCTAAATCTCCATCTCCCTGATAACTAACCACGATAGCATCCTTCACTGTCCGTTTGACTCCGGTCCCTACCGCTGGCGCTCTCCCATGTGAACATTGGATATTGCCAGTATCAAAATAGTAATAGCTAAACACTGCACACCCAACCGGAGAGAGAAAGATTGTCCGATCTTGAATACCAAGGTCATCCATAGCCTCTGCAATCAATTTCTGGATTGTTCCATGCCCACATCCAGGACAATAATGGGTTGACTCTATTTCGCTGCCTTTACGTGTATATTCATCATAAAAGCTTTGGGCTTTGCCAAAAGTTTGACTTTGTTCAAGCATGAGAGCCCCCTTTTTTACTATGCGTTAGATCGTGTTTGACGGCGGCAATTAACTCACCAACAGTGGGAGTTTCTCCCCCCATGGTCAAATAACGATACACAGGAACGACCCCCTTGACTGCTAGGTCCACATCATCGGCCATCTGCCCACTACTCAACTCAACAACTCCTATGGGGATGTTGCGTCGGGCGATAGCTTCAATAGCAAGCTTTGGGAAGGGAAACAAGGTTTTAGGCCGTAATAATCCAGCTTTAATGCCTTGCTTCCGTAAAGCTTGGGCAGCTGAATAGCAGATACGCCCCACAATGCCATAGGCAATGAAGACAAACTCGGCATCATCGACCATGCTCTCCTCATAATCAGTTATCTCTTGGGCCACTTTCTGATACAACTGTTGTAAATCTTCATTATGTTTCCTCAGCAATGAGGCACTCATGTAGATGGAAGTAATAAGATTCTTACGGCTCTCCTTATCTCCATATACAGCCCACTCTTTTCTTTGTCCATGCAAAACTGGGCCTGAGATTTCTACCGGTTCCATCATCTGTCCAATATAGGCATCACTGAGTATACATACTGTCATACGGTACTTATCGGCTATTTCGAAGGCCTTTTTGGTGAAGTCAAACATCTCTTGGGCGGAGGCGGGAGCTAAGGTAATATTTGAATAATTACCGTGACCTCCCCCTTTGACCACCATATTATAATCACTTTGTTCAGGCCAGATATTACCTAACCCCGGTCCCGCCCGCTGCATATCAATTACTACGGAGGGGAGCCTCGCTCCCGCTAGGTAGGAGAGTCCCTCCCCCATGAGGGCCACACCTGGACCGGATGAAGCAGTCATTACTCGAGCCCCAGCACTGGAGGCTCCATAGAGCATATTAATCACACTGACTTCAGATTCTGCCTGTAAAAAGGTTCTCCCCGATGCCGTGAAATAATAGGCTGCAGCTTGTGCTATTTCACTGGCAGGGGTGATTGGGTACCCAAAAAAGTGGGTACACCCCCCCATGAGGGCTCCACGCACAGCAGCTTCGTTGCCTTTCATCAAGCTGTTATTTTTCATGCTTTACCTCCTTGCCTCTAAACACGGTTAATGCACCCGGCTCAGGGCAATTGAGAAAACATAAACCACAGGCTGTACATGCTTCAGCATGCACAAACCGCACATAATCATATCCTTTTGCATTGAGTTCGCCTGACATAATTAGGCAATTTCTAGGACAGACAGAGACGCATACAGCGCACCCTTTGCATTCATTATCTCGTACTTGGACAAGATTCATGCTGGACCTCCTGTCAAACTTGGTTGCCTTTTGGGCCCCCATCGTTTTCCTCGGTCACTTCGTATGTATCATATAACAGAAATGACCACATTGATATGTAATTCAAATCTCACTAGTTACACTATGAGATTATTTAATCTGACACTATTGATTGATTGTGTCAATATTAAAATTATAGTGAAATCTTGATTTTTCTGTACAATAGCGAGCCAAACTCTTGCCCTACTTATAAAAACCATATATATTACATTCTGACAGATAATGTAATTTTGTCAATATTAAATAGAAGCCAATGGGGCCGATGAGTAAAAGGAGAGCATAATGTACCAAACACTCCCTCAATTATTACAAAATATTGTGCAACAATATGGGTCAAATGAGATACAACTCGCAAAAGATGATGAAGGAAATTTTCATGCCACAACGTATCAAGAATTCTATGGAGAAGTTCTCCATGTAGCAGCAGGCTTACACACCTTAGGGGTTACTCGAGAGACCAATGTTGGACTTATTGCCGATAACCGCAAAGAGTGGTTAACCGCCGATATGGCGATTCTGGCTTTAGGAGCAACGGATGTCCCCCGAGGAAGAGATGCAATGCCCTATGAACTGGAATTCATTCTCAATACTACTGAAAGCCAAGTCTGCTTTGTCGAGAACTCAGAACAGGCCTGGAAAATTCTCCAACTCACAGCTAATTTAGATCACCTTAAAACGATGATCATCATGGATACGGTGCACCACACCACAGAAGCGAAGAATGTGAAATCAGATACCATTTCGATTCTTACTTACGCAGAGGTTCTGGAGGCAGGGAAACAATACCATGCAGAGCATCCTCAATTTGTTGAAGAGCAAATCGCTCATAGCCAAGAAGATGATATAGCCACTATCATCTTCACCAGTGGTACCACAGGCGAACCAAAGGGAGTTATGCTCACCCACAAGAACTTTTTATTCCAATTAGAACAATTGCCTAAAGTAATCGATTTTCATAAGGGAGAACGTTGGCTCAGTGTATTGCCTGTATGGCACTCTTTTGAACGCATTTTACAATATGTTGTGATCTCCCAAGCTTCTACCATTGCCTACTCAAAACCTATCGGTAAGATAATGTTGGTCGACTTACAACGCCTCAATCCCGCTTGGATGGGTTCAGTCCCCCGTATATGGGAGGCGGTTAAAGCTGGAGTATACCAGAATGTCAAAGGAAAAAGCCTTATTGCTCGAGGTCTCTTCCATTTCTTTATCTGGGTTGGCTCTCACCATGCGAGAGCGATGAACTTAGTCTCCAATCGTATGCCTCAATTTTCAAGAAGGGTCTACATTTTCGATTTTCTGCTGGGAATTATCCCCTTAATCCTATTAACACCCTTTAAGTTATTGGGCAATATTCTGGTTTACAAAAATATCAAAAGTAAATTCGGCACTAAATTCCGAGCTGGTGTATCGGGAGGAGGATCACTGTCGACTTCAGTTGATCATTTTTTTAAAGCAGTTGGCATAACCCTCCTCGATGGCTACGGTCTGACCGAAACAGCTCCCGTAATCGGCTTACGTAATATAAAACATCAAGTACCTGGTACGGTATCACCACTTCCGGAAACTGAGATAAAAATTATCAACGAAGATGGAAATCTGGTGAAACCTGGCGAAAAAGGGGTTATTTATGCCCGTGGAGCACAGGTCATGAAGGGATATTACAAACGACCTGATTTAACAGAAGCTGTTTTGGATAGCGAGGGTTGGTTGAATACAGGAGATATTGGAGTTTGGACCCATACTGGTGAGTATGCCATTCGCGGGCGGGCTAAAGACACCATCGTCCTTTCAGGTGGAGAGAATATTGAACCTATTCCCATTGAATCGAAACTCCGGGAATCAGAGTATATTGAACAAGCAGTCGTCGTCGGACAAGATAAAAAATATCTCGGAGCTCTCCTTGTCCCCGACACTAAACAGATTGAATTATATCTCAAAGAGAATAATATTCCCTATATGGCCCGTTTTGACATCTCCCAATTACCAGAAGTGGAAGCTTTATTAAGCTCAGAAATAAATAACTTAGTCAGCGCTAAAAACGGATTTAAGAGTTTTGAAAGAATTAATCGTTTTGCTATTTTAAAAACATCTTTCAAAGTTGGCGAAGAACTCTCTGCCAAGCAAGAAGTTATGCGCCATAAAATAAGTAAAATCTATCAAAAAGATATTGCGGCGTTATTCTCCTAATTCTTCTTACAAAACCTAAGGACCTCAGAGACTTGAAACTCTGGGGTCCTTCTCATATAATTGTTGCAAATGCAACGAACTCACGTCGTGTTGCATGCTACAGTGGGGATGATGATGGCTAAGAAAACCATAAATTCAGGGAAGACTGTCCACTTTTTATGTTCACACGATCCAGATTTGGTTCCGATACTAGCCGAAATTGGCTTCACGGAGATCCTAAAACCTATCATGTTGAACACCGTCGGAAAGGTTATGACACTTTTCAAAGGTGCCGCCATGCGCGGTATAAAGGTATCGAAAGTGATAGAGACATTGAAAGAACATGGTTATACCATACAGGAGGATTAACATGGGTGCTGAAATAAACACGAGTACACGCAGGCAGGAACTGCTTAAAAATTTGATTGAACGTTTACATGCAGGAGAGGACTTTGATGCCGTCAAGGCTGATTTTGCACGTGAGTTTGATGGCGTTGGTGCCGATGAAATAGCAAACGTCGAAAAAGCGCT
>CAZGDR010000038.1:0-10738 GCA_964524755.1 uncultured Spirochaetaceae bacterium | reverse complement strand
CCTCCCAAAGTGATGTGGGGTGTGGATGATGAAATCAGAGCGATGGTTAAGGCGGTGCGTAAGCAACTCGATGACATGGTTGCCAAAGGACGCCCGACAGAAGCCTCAATCCAACAGTTTTTAACTGACCTTGCAGAGGTTAAAGATCAAATTATCGAGATGATCTCAAAAGAAGAAAATATTTTAATTCCCATGGTCAGTGAAGTATTCTTCCTCACAGACTGGCGTCAAATTACCGAAGGCAGTCCTGAAATAGGTTATTGCTTGCTAGATGATCACCCCACGTGGCAAGCCCCTGTCGAAGCCAAACCAAAAGCTAAAGAGGCTCTCCTTAGTCAAGGGGTAATCACCTTACCTACTGGTTCCGTCACACCAGAGACATTGAACCAAATTCTCAATACACTCCCTATCGAAATGACATTTGTCAATGCTCAGGATGAGGTGGCCTACTTCTCACAGCCCAGCGAGCGAATCTTCACTCGAACTGAGGCAGTTCTTGGCCGAGAAGTCATAAACTGCCATCCACCAGCTAGCATGCATGTAGTACAGAAGATATTGGATGACTTTAAATCGAAAGCTCGAGACGAAGCCGAGTTTTATATCCATCTACACGAGATGTATGTACATATTCGTTTCTATGCTGTCCGTGACGACGAGGGGACCTATCTAGGCACCCTTGAGGTAGCCCAGAATATTGCGCCTATTCAGAAAATCAGCGGTGATAAACGCCTCCTCGATGAAGACGCGTCTAGTCAAACCAAGTAAACCCATTATCCTTGGCCAGGTCACTGGCAAAGCGAGGTAAGGTGCGAACTGGATAGACCTCCATGGGAGTCTCAGGCTGTAACATGGGGGTCACTATCCGCCACGACTCAGTAATCTCTCGCATTGAAGGAAAGAGACTTTTATCCCCCTGAAGGATTTTCTTCACAATCTGCTCGTATGCCTCGGGGGTATTAGCTCCGAAAGTTTCAGCTTGATTAAATCGGAATCTGACAGGTTTTGACTTCCACGAGGTGTTAGGCTCTTTCAAGTTCATGCTGATATCAATAGTGAGTTCTGGATGAATGGTAATAATCACACCGTTCTCAGCAATTGATTCATCGTGCATGACTTTACCGGTCGTGTTACGGAATTTTACATAAATCAAAGATTTTGCCTTTTCCTGCATTTTACCAGTTCTAATATAGATAGGCACATCAGCAAAGTAGTAGGTGTTCACCGAAAGTTTTAAGGCAGCATAGGTGGGAGTATGTACAATACGACCACTATTAGCACCCAACGATTCATACCGACCGGTATGAAAGTCGGTAACAGGGGCAATGGACCGTAAAACCTTCACCTTCTCTATGGCAATATCTTCAGGCGCTAATGTAGCTGGTTCATTCATAGTAAGGTAGGTGATAATCTGCATAATATGGTTCTGGATGGTATCACGAACGACTCCAATTTTTTCATAAAACCCGAGTCTTTGATCTACCCCATGCGTTTCGTCAAATATTATTTGAATACTCTCAATTGAACGATTATCCCAAATACTACGAATAATATCGTTATGGAAACGGAGAATTAATAAATTCTGCATAAACTCTTTCCCCAGATAGTGATCAATCCTATAGATTTCTTTATCTGAGAATGCTTGAAGCAATATCTTATTATAGAGTTCGGAACTTTCTAAATCAAAGCCAAAAGGTTTCTCAACCACAATTTTTTTGGCTAGGATACATTGGCAAGAGATGAGTGAATCAACCTCTTGAATCTGATGGATTGCTTCTTCATATAACGAAGGTTGCAATGCCATATAATAGATTAGCTCAGCCTGCTCCGCGTCTCCGATAATCGATTGAATATGTTTTCGTAAGGGAACTATCGCCTCAGGATCACCCATATCATAATAGAGGTATTGCAGATGGCTCAGAAACTCTTTGGAGGCTGTGGGAGAAACCATAGCTTCTAAAAACTCATCACGATCCTTAAATCGGCGGCCTAAGGCCAGCACTGTAAATTCAAACCCATGATCCATCAAGTGTTCGTAGGCTGGATATAATTTCTTGAGGGCAAGATCCCCAGTCCCACCAAATTGAATTATAATACGCTTCATCCTAGTCTCTCCTATAAATCAGTAACGAGGTCGAAAGCAAACCATTCACGCGGAAAATAGCGGCAAGGTAATGTGGAAGGACTTTCCTGAGCATCCAGAAAACGTTCTAGTGCGATGCGTTTACCTTCACCAAAGAACAACAAGTAAGTCTGTGCCCGTTTCGCATATTTCCTGAGGGCACGATAGGTTATAGTGACTCTTTCTGGTGGTGGTTTTGGACTATCGGCGATATAGGCGGTATCCCCCACCCCCCTTGCATCGAGTTCTGGGTAAGAACCAGGAAACAGAGAGGCAATGTGTCCATCTTCACCTATTCCGAGGTAGAGAAGGTCTAATGTCTCACCTTGAGGGAGAAAAGGTTTGTTCAATTGTGGGACGTGCAATTGGGCATCGGAGAAAAGACCAGCTTTAATAGCCTCCCCCAGTCCGACGTCAAGGAGCGTGTCATGGTTTGTTGACCCAGTCAAGCGTTCATCTACCAAATAGAGCTCTACCCGCTTCAAAATTTCTGCTTCGCATTGGACGAGGCCTTGAACTACAGAAACAGCACCTCTCCCTCCGGGAACGCCAATTCGAATAGAATCAGCGTGTGCTTCTGCAACTGTTTGAATGTGCTGTGTCACCAGAGTTGAAAACTCCTCTGGATTGGAAACTCTTATTTTCTTCATACCTATAGTATACTAGATTAGGTACATAACGGACAGTATCCTTAGATAATGCCGAGCTTGTGGGCCTCTTCTCCCAGAATTTGCAGAGCTGTGTCGAGTTCTTCATCATTGTGAACAGACATACACGAAGTTCGAAGCAATGCCCGCTGTGGGGGAACGGCCGGAGAAACAACCGGATTCACATACAGGCCTCGTTTAAATACTGCCTTCCATAGAAGAAAAGTTTTTTCGTTATCGCCAATCACCAAGGGGACAATAGGAGTTTCGCTTGTTCCAATATTAAAGCCTAGTTCGGTAAATCCTTTTATCAGTCGCTTGGCATTACGTTGAAGTTTAGCAACCCGCTCCGGCTCAGCTTCCATGATCTCTAGAGCTTTCATGGTCGCTGCAATATTAGCTGGTGGCATAGAAGCGCTAAACATCAAGGGTCGTGCAAAGTGTTTTATGTAATCAATGATCACCTCATCACCCGCTACAAATCCTCCAATCGATCCAAATGATTTACTGAAAGTACACATAAGCAAATCACATAATTGGAAATTATTATCATAGTGTTCGCCAGTTCCTCGTCCTGTTTTGCCAATCACGCCAATCGCATGGGCTTCATCAACGTAGATTCCGGCCTTATAATGATCAGCCAGTGCTCGAATTTCAGGAAGTGGTGTTATATCTCCTTCCATTGAGAACACTCCATCTATAACGATGAGTTTGGGATCATTAAGCGGAATTCGCTGCAATATCCTCTCTAGGTCTTTAAGACTGTTATGTTTAAATCGATGAAGATTAATCCCTTTCTTTGCTCCCTCGGCCATAAAGATACCATCCATAATGGAGGCATGATTATATTTATCGACAATGACATGATCACCGCGATTTAAGATTGCCGACAAGGCCCCAAGATTGGTCTGATAGCCCGTTGTAAAACAGAGCGCAGACTCTTTCCCTACAAAGTGAGCCAACTTATGTTCCAATTCTTCGTGCAAATCCAATGTTCCGTTCATAAAACGAGAACCGCTACAGCTTGTCCCATAGCGTTCCGCCGCCTCTTCAGCAGCTATTTTCATACGCGCATCATTCGCTAATCCTAAATAATTATTTGAACCAAGCATTAGCATCTCACGCCCATCTATGTACACTTTAGAACCTTCACTACGACTGATAGGTTTAAAATAGGGGTATAATCCGGTTGCACGTGCATCTGCAGCCGCGGTAAATTCAAAGCACTTATTGAAAATAGAAGCGTGGTTAGTGTTACCCATGCTGTTCCTCCGTTACATTGAACATTTATAGAGACTACTGTAAATCATAACACGCTTTGACACAATATACTTATTTGTCAATATAAACGTTTAGTTGCTCTTTTTTCAACTATCTTAAGCATCAATTCTGTTTCTGAGTAGGTCTTATAGAATATTCTTCACGACCGCCAAAAGAGAATCATATGCCTATCACCATCATGTAATTGCACATCATACTACGTGCCTGCGGCTAGAAAGAGAAAAAATCAGCGACTTTATCTCTAAGCTAAAGAGGAGGTTCTCTGTTCAAACACCTCTAAAGTGGTTCAATAACGTAACACTGCCGCAACAAGAGCCTGTTCAGGAACTTCTTCTGGTGAAACGGCAAATACCGCCCCTCCCTTAAGCAGAGTCTGGATGGCAATGAGATCTAGAAGATCTTCGTCTCCTGCTTGTTGGTCTTCGTGTACATCAACTTTTTCACTTTCTGGATCGAATCGACCCCACACTTGCACGCCAAGGGCAACGAAGAGCACTTCGATCCGTCCACGGTGCGCTGCTAGGATTGCCTGGGTAACATCGGTAGTGGTTTGTCCTGCACCAACTAGTTGCTGATATCGAGCAGCTCCGTCTTCTCTGTCCTGGTTAAATATAGGCTCGACGATGGCCCAAGCTAATGGATGAAGATCTTCACCTTTCATCTCATCAGGGTTCCCAGGAATCCCATCTTCCACCAAATGGGGATAGGTGTTTACCTCTTTATAGAGTGGGAACAGATTCTCTACGCCAGCTAGGACTAGGGGAGTCTGAGTGTCTGCGAGGAGGGCTGTCACCTCTTTATCGATCGTCCGGAACCATTTCCGGAGGCGCTCCTTGATAGTACTGCCTGTGTCGTGCCCATGAGATGTAGATGATTGATTACTACCTCTCTTTGGTGTACCTGTATGAAATCGGAGTCTTTGCTGGGGCCAGTCGCGGGGAATGGATTCAAAAAGCGTTTCCGGAGCATCGTCCAGCTCCACTTCATCTACTGTGTACCGAGTCCCCTCTAACAACCGAATTTGGTTCTGGCTGATGGCAAGAATGTGAAAGGCGCCACCACTGGTTAAAATAGGTAATAATGGCTTTATGTGAAAGCGGTCAGTGACCACGACCATTTCCTCTAATTTAATAGGAAGCCTAAACAAATAAAAAACATCTTCAGAGAGAAATAGCACGAGACCATCACTTTGGTGTTGCCAAAATAGTCCATCTTGGAGCAGTCGTTGAGGTTTTTTGAGCACTTCTTCCACCTTGGACGAATGTACTTCCTTGGCTAATAGCCGCTTTTCTACCTCTCCCAACAAATTTTTGAAACGAATTGGATCCTGCTCTGTTTCTCGCCCAGCTCGGTGTGCTGGCATGAAAAGTGAAACACACCAATCAGAACGCTGTGATATTATTCTCTTCAATTTCTCACTTGTAATTATATCCATAAAACAATCCTCCTCAGGAATGACGTAATTTCGCATATAAAAGAGGTACCCTATGCGCATTTTTGTAGTATAAATAAGTTGTTGAAAAGAGGCTTGCACCGCTAAGGTACCGCTTAAATAACATGTATAATATTACCATGTATATGTTTTGTAGTATAGGCATACAGCTATAGTCCCCCTAAGCATGATGGTGTAATAAAAATCAATAAAGGTGTGATGGTATCCTAGAGAAAATCTAATCAAAGGTAATCCACTTCGCTACAATCTCTACTTAATCAAAATTGTCAGTCTCCTAAGCCTTGGCAAAATAGCAGCTCAAGGGTATGGTAAGGTGAGAATATTCAAAGATGGAGTAATACTATGAAACCATTTATGGGACCCGATTTTCTATTGGAAAATGAGACCGCTAAAAAACTGTACCATGCAAGTGCAGCACAAGAACCTATCTTCGACTATCACTGCCACCTCATTCCCCAAGAAATTGCCGATAACAAGAAGTTCGCTAACCTTACAGAAATCTGGTTAGGGGGAGACCATTATAAATGGCGTGCAATGCGCACTGTTGGTATTGATGAAAAATACATTACCGGGGACGCAGACCCATATGACAAGTTTATGGCTTGGGCTGAGACTATGCCCCAATTATTGGGGAATCCGCTCTACCATTGGAGCCATATGGAGTTGCAACGCTATTTTGGCATTGATGCGGTTGTTAACCCACAAAGCGCTCCAGCTATTTGGGAAAAAACAAACAAGATTCTAAATTCAGAAACATTCTCAATTTCAAACATTTTCTCTAAATTTAAAGTTGCAGCGGTCGGAACGACCGATGATCCGATTGACGATCTAAAATACCATCAAGCAATTGCTACTGGCAAAGCCCCTATTGGGAAGATAAAGACAGAGGTTCTCCCTTCCTTCCGCCCCGACAAAGCTCTCTTAGCCCAAGCTGCTGGCTTTGCCCACTATATTGAAAAGCTAGGAAAATCTGCCCAAATATCAATTGAAACAGTCTCGGATGTCTGTAGTGCTCTAAGTAAGCGTTTAGCATTTTTCGTCACTCATGGCTGTAAGGCCAGCGATCATGGCATAGCTATGGTCCCGTATGTTCTCATGGATGAAAATGAGATTGAATTAATTTTTCAAAAAGCTCTAGATGGAAAAAAAATCACAAAACGAGAAGTAGAAGCCTATCAAACTTATATCATGATTCATTTGGGGAAAGAGTATGCTAAACACAACATTGTCATGCAACTGCATGTGAATGCAGCGCGGAACCTCAATGGACCTAAATTCACAACTTTAGGGCCTGATACGGGCTTTGATGCTGTGCATGATTTACCACTCGCTGAAAAACTTGGTGGATATTTAGGACTCCTAGAACAGGAACAAGCTCTTCCCAAAACTATAATTTATTCCTTGAACCCTAAAGACTATTACGTCATTGGAACTGTAATGGGTTCATTTCAGGGAGATGGCATTCCTGGAAAGATCCAAATGGGTTCTGGCTGGTGGTTCTGTGATCACAAAGATGGGATGAACGATCAGATGAAGATCCTTGCTAATCTGGGTTCCCTCCCCCGCTTTATAGGGATGCTCACCGATTCACGTAGTTTCCTTTCGTACCCACGCCATGAATATTTCCGTCGGATTCTCTGTAACATACTTGGTACTTGGGCGGAAGCAGGCGAAATTCCAGCTGATTTTACTTTGTTAGACACCGTAGTACGTGATATAAGCTTCCGCAATGCACAAGCTTATTTTGCCTAAGTGGAGGAAATGTGAAATCGAGTAAGCAACCAACTCAGCTTAGTTCTGTCATGCGGACCTTGGGCATCCTGGAACATCTTGCCAATCATAAACGGATTAACCTAGAACGATTAGCAGAGGAGACGGGGCTCCCTAAACCAACGCTCCACCGTTTTCTAGCAACCCTGGTGGAGCTTGGGTATGTGTTTCGCGATGAGAACGATCAGTACTCTCTCACCTTACGTATGTTTAGCATAGGCTCCAAAGGACTAGCCCATTTAGATCTTGCCCGCGACACTCGACCTATTGCTGAGGCTCTCGGAACACGTTTGAATGAAACTGTCCATATGGGTATCGCTGATGATGACATGGCGATGTATATCATTAAAATTGAATCAAAATATACTATTCGGATGTACTCTCGGGTAGGAAAACGAATTCCCCTCTACTGCACGGCAATAGGCAAAACAATTCTGGCCGGAATGCCCGAAGAGCAGAGAGATCGGATGCTCGCTGAAATGGAACTCGTCCCATTTACCCGCGCAACCATAGTTGATCCGCAGGCCTTGCGGAATGAACTAGAAAGTGTCAAAAGTCAGGGTTTTGCAGAAGATTTAGAAGAGCATGAAGAGGGGGTGCGCTGTATTGCAGCGCCAGTGAGAGATTATACAGGGGCGGTTACTGCCGCTCTCTCGGTCTCTTGGCCCCTGTTTCGGTTCAATGAAAATAAGCGAGAATTCTACATTGCTGAAATAACCGAGAGTGCCCAAAAGATATCGGCCCTACTCGGTTACAGCGCACAATAAGCTTATCGTTGCACTCGTCCGGATCCATCACCTTTCATCAAGGTCTCAACTTCATCCCGCGTAGTGAGGTTGAAATCTCCTCCTATGCTATGTTTGAGGCAAGAAGAGGCTACGGCAAAGTGGAGAGCTTTTTCTTCCTTAAAGTGACGTAAGCCAAAAATGAGGCCTGCTGAAAAGGAATCTCCTCCTCCAACACGATCAATAATGTCATCTATTGCATAGCGTGGAGAACTATAAAAGCCATCCTCTCCCAACAATACAGCCCGCCAGCCGTTGCGGTCAGCGCTGATACTCTCGCGTAGGGTAATTGCTATGTGGCTCAATTGAGGGAACTCTTTTTTAACTTGACGAGCTAATTGTTCATACTTACTATCATCCAACTCACCCTTTGTTACATCGACATCGGAGTCGATAGCAAGGCATTTTTGAACATCTTCTTCGTTAGCAACAATAACATCAGCATATTTCACCAATTGACGCATAACTTCAGGTGCTGTTTTACCATATTTCCACAGTTTCTTACGATAATTGAGGTCAATTGAAACGGTAAGCCCCATTTCTCTAGCTTGTTTTACTGCTGCTAATGCACAATCGGCTGCTGTTTGTGACAATGCTGGTGTAATGCCTGTGATGTGCAACCAGCCAGCATCTTTAAGTAGCGTTTTCCAGTCAAAAGTGGAAGGAGTAGCTACAGCAATGGCCGAACCTTCGCGATCATACACTACATTAGAAGGACGTTGATTAGCCCCAGTTTCCAGAAAATAGATCCCTACCCGACCCTCTTTCGTGGTCACAATTCTTGAGACATCAACTCCATGGCGCCTTAATTCAGCTGTAGCAGCATCACCAATAGGGTTAGCGGGTAAAGCAGTGACAAAGCTTGCGCTGTCACCTAATAGGCTCAAAGAGACGGCCACATTCGCTTCTCCTCCACCGAAGGTAGCTTCCAAGAGCGGGGACTGAAAAAAGCGATTATGTTGGGGTGGCTTCAAGCGGAGCATTATTTCTCCAAAGGTTATTACCTGTTTCATTTATCTTTCCTTTTGATGTGATAGTCCTAGTATACCTGAATTTAGATAAAAATCAATATTTATTGAAATGTTGTTCCATTTTTGATATTTTAAGGGTATACTATGCCCATCGAGAGGATTAACATGAGTGATATACAGACTACAATTCAAAACATTGGGGTTATCCCAGTAATCAAGATTGATGCAAGCGAAGATGCTCTACCGTTAGGTAAAGCTTTGCTAGCTGGTGGACTACCAGTAGCGGAAATCACTTTCAGGACAGCAGCTGGAGAAAAAGCGATCCAGATCTTACGTAAAGAACTCCCTGAGATCCTAGTCGGAGCTGGAACTATCACGTCGGTGGCCGATGCTAAGAGAGCTATAGATGCAGGAGCAACTTTCATTGTCTCTCCAGGTTACAGCGCTGAGGTTGTAGAGTACTGCCAAAAGCAAGCTATCCCAATCTATCCTGGTGTGAATAATGCCTCTCAAATCCAGCTTGCTCTGCAGCAGGGTCTTTCTGTGGTAAAATTCTTCCCTGCTGAAGCTTCAGGAGGGGTTACCATGCTGAACGCACTCAGTGCTCCCTTTCCAACTATGCGTTTTATACCGACTGGGGGAATTGGGGTGCATAACATGGCTACCTACCTCCGTAAGCCTTATACCCTAGCTTGTGGTGGAAGCTGGATGGTAAAATCAGAATTGATTACACAGAAACGTTGGGAAGAGATTACTCAACTTAGTCGAGAGGCGGTAATAGCTGTGCATGGCTTTACCTTTGCTCATGTGGGGGTCAGTGCTGAAAATAACACAGAAGCTACTGAGCTCGCGCACCTGTTTGGAGCCTTTTTGCAACCCGTATCAGAGGGGAAGACCGCTTTCTTCACTAGTGATTTTCTTGAAGTAACCAAGCAACCCTCTTTAGGAACTCACGGTCATATAGGAATTCAAACCTGGGATATCGAACGGGCTCTCCCCTATCTTGAACAGCACGGATTTAGTGTTAATACCGCATCAGCACGCTATGATGCACAAGGCAAATTAACTCTTATCTACTTCCAAGAAGAAGTAGGAGGTTTTGCCCTCCATCTTGTTCGCAAGTAAGAGTATTTACAGCCTAATCAGAGATATTTTTGCCTATTTAACTCTCTATTTAGTGCTAATATTATCATATATTACTTATCAATTATGATATACTTTTTTACATGCGAATTGATCAAGCATTGCTGAACGTCTTACATTCAAGGAATTGCTCCATTGCACAGTATGCTCGCCAAACAGGGATGTCACGTTCACAAATCTATAAAATCTTAAAGGGGGAACACAGCCCCACCCTCGTTACCCTAAAACGGTTAAGTGATGGACTAGACATGTCTGTCTCTGAATTTATAGCTATGATTGAGTCCGAAAATTTATCTCACCTTTAATGAGTCTATTATGCCGTCCTCCTTTAGTAGCGAGAGCCATCTCAGTTGCTGAAAAGTTAAACCCTTGCAATTCTCCTAAAACACTCGTCTCTCAAATTTTGTGACAGTTAGTCCAACTAATCTATGCACTTTATACGTGCATGTAATACTCGGTGAAACAATGGAAATATGGGGTGAGGACTTTGTGCAAATATTCTATTCTTCAAAGAAGATCTACCATATCCAAACTTATCACAGGAACTTTAAGTATTTTAATCATCTTAC
>CAZGDR010000037.1:17870-18966 GCA_964524755.1 uncultured Spirochaetaceae bacterium | reverse complement strand
TTTAGAGCTGTAAACGTAGAAGCTGGTATGTTTGGTATTATTAAAGATGTTAACGCCAAGGATGACCCTGTTATTTTCGAAAACCTCATGAAAAACCAAGAAGTTATTTTTTCTAACGTTTTACAAGGTCCAGATAACAAACCTTATTGGTTAGGCATGGGCGTAGAACCCCCTAAAGAAGGTCGTAACCACTTTGGTGAGTGGAAGAAAGGTACTAAAGACGCTAAAGGTAATGAAGTGGACGTTGCTCATGGCAATGCACGCTATACCATGCGCTTAGACTACTTGGACAATATCGACAAAGAAGGTTTTGAAGCTAAAGGCGGTGTAAAAGTTGAAGGTATCCTCTACGGAGGCCGCGACAGTGACATCACAGTTCCGGTTGAAGAATCTCCCAGCTGGAGAGATGGTATACTTTTGAAAGCTGCAACTTTGGAATCAGAGACCACAAGCGCTACCCTTGGTGCAGAAGGTGTTCGCAAGAGCGACCCAATGGCCAATATGGACTTTGTATCTTACCCTCTCGGGGAGTATACAATGAACAACATCAAGTTTGGTGAAGGGGTTAAAGATACACCTAAAATCTTCAGTAATAACTACTTTATGCGTGGACCTGATGGCAACTTCATGACCAGCAAACTCGCTAAAAAAGTTTGGCTCCACTGGGCTGATGGAAGAATTCATGGTGAATATGATGCATATGATACCCCAACTGGAAAGATTCCCATGTATGAAGACCTGAAGGTTCTTTTCAAGGAACACCTTGGTGAAGATTTTTCTAAGAAAGATTACGAATACCTGTTCACCTTCCGTTGTACAAAGTGGATTGAAAAACTAGAAAGGACCAAAGCTTACTATAAAAAGATGGATCCAAATGCACCTCAAGAAATCTTTGATTATTGGGATGCTGCCATTGAAAAAATTGGTAAAGCCAAAGACAAGTTCGGTAATTTAATTCTCCCTGGTACTTTTAAGAAATAATCGTTACATCCAACGACGCTCCCCTTACTGAGGTGGAGCGTCGTTTTCTCTATCTATACCGCATTGCAAATTAGTGATTTAATTAATACTGGTACATTCCTACCCATCAGAGAGT
>CAZGDR010000037.1:1867-17770 GCA_964524755.1 uncultured Spirochaetaceae bacterium | reverse complement strand
CAACTCGGCTCGGACATTGGCCCCATTTTGCAATCGTTTGGAGGCTGATTGCTTCAGTATATTACGCATCTTATTAATATCATTTTCCAAATTAATTGCTACCGCCATATTCTCACTTGAAATATGCTCGTTTAAATGGCTACGAATAAATCGAATAAACTGATTAACCAAATCGACATAGGGTAATAAGCTTTCTACCGCAAGAGGATCAAATTCTATGTTTTGTTTCGCTCGTCGTTCTGCTAAAAGCATCAAATTGAAGCAACTATCACCAATACTCTCCAACTCATTGGTAATACGCATCATACTATACACACTTTTGGCGCTGACATGATTCATATTATCCATACTACACTTTGAAAGAAACTTGGTAATCTCTTCCTGCATCTGATCAGTCAGATTCTCCATTCTCTTTTGCGTCTCAATCTCATCTGACATTCGTGTTTCAGGATGACTAAAAACATCCCAAAATCGAGTAAACATATCAGCAATGACATCTGCCATCTTTGACAATTCTCGCTTCACAGTCAGCAAATAGAGCTCGGGAGTATCCTGTAACCCAGCTCGCATATATTTCAACTTATATTCAGCGGGGATCCCTTCCTCATCGGGAACAAATTTAGTTACCAAAAAGGCGATCTGCTTAATAAAGAAACTACACACAAAGGTATTAGTAATATTAAACAAACTATGAAACATCGCGAGATGGGCGGGCAGTAACTTAGCTCCATTCATAGCATTTACATCACCAGGAACAATAAAGTTCACCAGCTTGAGGAACAAGGCAAAGACAGGAACCATCCAAAGAACGCCGAAAATATTAAAGAGCGTGTGGGCGCGGCTAGCACGACGGGCATTGACACTGGTTCCCATGGAGGCAAAATAGGCCGTCACAGTTGTTCCAATATTCTCACCTAACACGATCGCAGCAGCAGTAGGGTAATCTATCCAACCCGAATACGCCATTGTCAAAGTAATAGCCATGGCAGCTGAAGACGACTGTACCATTATGGTGAGGAGAGTCCCCACAAGGATGAATAAGAAATAGGAGGCCAAACCATGCCCAGTAAAACGAGAGAGCTTCTCTAAAAATTGGGGATAACTTCCTATGTCAGGGACAGAATTTTTCAAATATTCGAGCCCTAGGAACAGCAACCCAAACCCAATGAGTATTTCTCCGATATCTTTTTTATTGAATTTTTTAACAACGATTAATACAAAGCCAATGCCGATTGCAGGCAATGATAAGGCGCTCATTTTCACCTTAAACCCAAAAATAGCTACAATCCATCCTGTAACTGTGGTACCTATGTTGGCACCCATAATTACACCAATGGACTGCGTTAATTGGAGCAACCCAGCATTTACAAAACTCACGACCATTACAGTAGTTGCAGATGATGATTGGACTATTGCAGTAATAGCAAAACCGGTAAAAATCGCAGCTACACGATTACCGGTCATAAAATTGAGGATAGATTGTAAACGTTCGCCAGCTGCCTTTTGGATACCATCACTCATCGTGCGCATACCAAAAAGGAAAAGCCCTAAACTACCTACAACTTGCAAGATCTGATACACACTCAAGCTCCTCTAAAAACCATTCAGATGGTACCAGACTCACCTAAGAATGAAAAGGGGTAAAAATCAATCCTATAAAATTTAATTGAAAAGTAAAACTGGGTATGTAGAACATCTAGAGGGTATTACAATCAGTAACATAAGGAGGGTTTTACCCCTCTTTTTGTTGACATGTTATTATATCTCTCTTGGATCGACATCAGCATTATAATCGACTGCAGCATAACCAAATCCATGGATGTTATCGTATTCTTGTCTAAATCCTTCTAAATCACCCTCAGCTAAAGGTGCCCCCTCTTGTTGTAAATTCCAGCGTCGTTCGACCTCTACCTGTACATCAGAGCGCATTTCCCAGTCATCAAGACGAATGCGACCGGCACTATCAACAGGGACCTCACCGCTTGTATATAAGCGATCTGTAAACAATCGATAGATCTGCTGTGTACATTCTTCATGGAGTCCCTTCTCTTTCATTACCTTGTAAAGAAGCGCTATATAGAGAGGCACGACCGGAATTACAGCACTAGCACGCGTTACAAGCGCTTTATTGACTGAAACATAGGCCTCTCCATGCATAGAAGCTAAGCGGCTCGTTAAGATACTTGCTGTACGTTCAAGGTCTTCTTTAGCCTTCCCTATGGTGCCTTCACGATACACCGGATAGGTGACTTCTGGACCAATATATGAATAAGCAACTGTCTTTACCTTGTTGGCCAACAGCCCTCTCTTATTCAGATACTCAATCCATAACAGCCAATCCTCACCCCCCATAACCTTCACCGTCTCACGGACCTGCTCATCAGTAGCTTTTTCAATCACGGCAGTTTCAATAACACCCGACTGCACATCAACCGAAAGAGCTCTATAATCCTCTCCAATCGGTTTGAGAACCGATCGATAGGTCTCCCCTGTGACAGGGTCGATGCGTAAAGGGGAAGCCAAACTATAGACCACTAAATCAACTTGGCCGAGTTTCTCGGCAATTAAACTGGCTGTCTTTTCTTTGATAGCATCTGAAAAAGCATCCCCAAAAATACTTTCTACAAACAACCCTTTTTGACGGGCATAACGTTCAAAAGCACGCGTATTATACCAACCTGGGGTTGCTGTTTTTGTCGCTGTGGGCTCTCTCTCAAAGGAGATGTTAATGGTGGCCGCACCACCTAAGGTCGTCGCAGCCATGCGTGAAGCTAGGCCATAGCCAGTTGAACCACCAATCACCAACACCCGCTTTGGGAAAGTTCCCGTACCTTTCGGTTGAGACTCTAACCATGCTAACTGTTCATCCACATACAGGGCACATCCGACTGGATGTGCTGTTAGAGAGACATTGCGAAGTATTTTTCGTGAAATAATCATACCTTCTCCTCATGTTGATTAGCACCAATCACACACATCCATGTTGCCTCTGCAATCACTTTATCATCAACTAGGATTCTTCCACTTTGGCGGAGCATCATTTTTGAAACACGGAGGTTTTTAACCTCAATCATGACGGTGGTATCGGGACGAACCTGATTACGAAACTTTACTTTCTCAACCGTGGCTAGGACAAAAAAAGCATTTTTCTCCAATATACCCAGTTGCCGTAATCCGGCACCTCCACATTGAGCCATAGTCTCAATTAAAATCACACCTGGTACTACAGGATAATCGGGAAAATGCCCCTTAAAAAAAGGTTCTTCAGGTCCAAAATATCTTTTCCCAACTGTCACATCGTCACTAACTTCAACCAATTCATCCACATACAAAAACGGATACCGATGAGTAAGCAATTCTTCTATTGGCTCAAATCCGTCATTCATCTTGACCCTCCTCTTTCATGCTTTATATCCTGTTAGGACTAACGCGCCATTATGACCGCCAAATCCCAATGATTCACTTATAACATACTTCACAGAACTAGTCCTGCCCTGCAGGGGGACATAATCCAAATCACACTCAGGGGCGGGATCAGTAAGATTCAATGTGCAGGGAATAAATTGGTCACGAATAACAAGTAGTGAAATAATTGCTTCAACCGCACCTGCCGCTGCGATCAAGTGAGACGTCATCGACTTGGTAGAAGAGATTTTAAGCTTGTAGGCATGTTCCCCGAAAGCTAACTTGATTGCTTTGGTCTCCATGGCATCATTTGCTTCGGTACTCGTACCATGGGCATTGATATAATCGACTTCTTCGGGGCGAATACCCGCCTCTTGCATGGCAAGTTGCATGGCCCGAGCAGCTCCATGTCCTTCTGGATCCGGAGCAGTGAGGTGAAACGCATCACAGGTCATACCATACCCAACAATTTCGCCTAGAATAGTAGCACCTCTCGCTTTAGCATGTTCCAACTCTTCAATGACCAACACACCAGATCCTTCACCAATTATAAAACCATCCCGCTGCGAATCAAAAGGTCGGCAAGCCAGCTCAGGAGTTTCGTTGTAGGCTGTTGAAAGAGCTTGAATGCGACAGAACCCAGCCACGGCTAATTGTGTAATAGCTCCTTCCGTTCCACCGGTAACGGCCATATCGACAATCCCATATTTTATGGCATGATAGGCGGCACCAATCGCATCTGTACCAGAAGCACAAGCTGTGACCGTAGTGTGACACGGTCCCTTCAAACCATACTTCATAGCTATATTTCCCGCTGCCTCATTGGCAATGAGCTTAGGAATGGTAAGGGGTGCCACAGCACGATGCCCTCGCGCAAACAATTTCTCTAAATTCTCTTCTACAATTTCAAACCCACCAATCCCATTTCCCAGGTATACTCCAGCACGTTCAGGGTTATATCCCCCCTCACCGGAGGCCCCTAGTTTAGCTTGGTCCATAGCTTGTACTGCAGCATATACAGCATACTGGGTAAAGTCGGCCATATTGCGGACCTCTTTACGATCCAATAAATCTGACGGATCAAAATTCCTGATTTCACCAGCTATTTGGGCAGGATATTCACTTGCGTCAAACTTCGTTAAACGCCCGATACCACTCACTCCAGCTTTAATGTTTTCCCAAAAAGGTTCTACTCGGGTTCCTAAGGGATTTACCGTCCCCATCCCAGTCACTACCACACGTCTTCCTTGTATCATCCCAAATCTCCTCACATTGCCATGCCACCATCGATGGCCAACACTTGTCCTGTAATGTAAGAAGCTGCATCAGAACATAAAAAAGCTACTGCCTGTGCAACTTCTGTAGCACTCCCCATCCTTCCTAATGGAATTTGGCTTTTCAAACTCTCTTTAACAGCGGAGGGGAGAACTTCAGTCATCTCAGTTTCAATAAATCCCGGTGCAACAACATTGACCCGAACCGAACGACCAGCTAATTCGCGTGCTAAACTTTTAGAGAAACCGATTAGTCCTGCCTTGGAGGCAGCATAATTAGTCTGCCCACCATTTCCAGTGATTCCTACAACTGAAGACATATTAACAATGACTCCCGCTCGTTGTGAAGCCATTACACGACTAACTCGACGACACATCAAAAAGGCTGCTGTAAGGTTCACCCGCAGAACTTCTTCCCAGGCTTCATCACTCATACGCATAATTAAACCATCGCGGGTAATTCCAGCGTTATTAACTAAGACATCTATCCGTTTTGTTTCTGACAATACCACTTCAAGAGCTTTTTCCACCGACCCAGCCTCTTTCATATCACAAGCGACCCAATGAATACGATCAGAAGAAATCTCTGCCCCTTGGGAACGAGAGAGATACCAGACTTCAAATCCCTCTTTCAGTAGGGTAAGCACAATCTCTCGCCCTATCCCCCGCGAACCACCGGTAACTAATGCTGTCTTAGTTTGCTTCGTAGTACTCATCTTTCAGTCTCCTCTTTAAGGTCTAGAATTTGGTTGTAGGTTCCAGCACTCTTACAGCCAACTTTATAACCACTCGATTTCCATAACCCGGTCAACACAGTACCTGGTCCCACTTCAAGAGCATCTGTGAAACCAAGTTCTTCTGCGATTGATTGCATGATGGCCGTCCACCGTACTGGCGAAGAGAGTTGACGAGCACAAACGTGCTTCGCTTCCAGTCCATCTGAAACTAACTTTCCCGTTACAGTAGTGTACACAGACGTTTTTGGAAAATTAAATGTAAATGGTTGTAAAAATTCAACAAATTCCGCCTCTGCTGTATCCATAAACGGTGTATGAAAGGGACCCGATACCCGTAATGGGATCACTCTTTTGGCTCCAGCTGCTTTAAGTTTCTCTGTACAAAGCACGATCTCTTTTGCCACTCCTGATAGCACTACCTGAGTAGGGCCATTATCATTGGCACAGAAAACTTGTTTTGTTCCGAGAGAATCTAAGATCTGTTGTACTTGTGTAAATCCTATACCAACTACCGCAGCCATACCCAATTCACCATACTTCGCTACAGCTTCTACTGAAGCATTGGCCAAGAGTTGGCCCCGTTTAGCGACTATCTTGAACAGGTCTTCATCAGTGAGAATTCCTGCTGCACAAAAGGCAGAAAGTTCCCCTAAACTAAAACCGGCATGGCAAGCCACAGCGATTCCCATCTCTTGCAGAGCCAAAGTTGCACTCCGGTTGGCTAACGTGATTGCTAGTTGCGTATTTTGGGTCTGCATAAGTTCTGTTTCATCGGCATTGCTCAGTAGTGACAAAAGGTCTCTATCACTGACCTGACTGGCCACATCAAACAGTTCACGAACAACAGAAAATTGGTCATAGAAATCTAAGGCCATACGTGGTTTTTGAGCGCCCTGACCAGGATAACACCCTGCATACATCACCATATGAGTAAATTCCCTCCGTAGGTGAGTCCAGCCCCAAATCCGATAGTCATCACGCGCTGTCCCCGTTTAAGCAGACCCTGCTCCTCCATTTCGCGTAAAGCGATAGGAATTGAAGCTGCCGAAGTATTGGCGTAATCTTCAATATTCATAAAGAATTTATCAGCGTTAATCTTTAAGCGCTTGGCAGCTGCTAAAATAATCCTACTATTTGCTTGGTGAGGAACTATCCAGTCGATATCCTCAATGGTCAAATGATTACGGCTCAGAAGCTCATCTACGACCTCTTTTAACACCCGTACTGCAAAATTATAGACTGCTCGACCATCCATATGTAATTTATGACCTTGTAGTGGACCCTCGCTATCAAACGGAGTCTGTGTACCTCCGCGCTGAATACTAAGATGAGAAGCACCACTACCCTCCGCATGCAGCACGCTGTCTACGATAGCTCCATCTCGTTCTTGACCTCCTTGGACCAGGACACAACCCGCACCATCGCCAAAAAGAACACACGTGTTACGATCACTCCAGTCAGTTACGGCCGATAATTTTTCGGCTCCAATCACTAAAACTGACGGAACCGTCCCCATGGCCACCATCCCTCTAGCAACCTCTAGAGCATAAATAAATCCGGTACATCCGGCAGAGATATCAAATGCAGGAATAGTTTCTAATCCTAATTTCTCTTGAATCACGCAGGCCGTTGCAGGAAACCCTAGGTAATCTTGCGTAGAAGTAGCCACAACAATTGCACCAATTTCAGTTAATTGGATTCCATGGCGTCTAAGCATATCTTTGGCAGCTCCTACCGCTAAATCACTGGTAGCGACTGAATCTTCAGCTATATGGCGAGCCCCTATTCCAGTATGGGAACGAATCCACTCATCGCTGGTATCGACCGTCTGTGCCAATTCATCATTGGTCACTCTCTTAGGAGGGACGTAAGCCCCTACAGCCCGCACGTAAACCTGTGCTGGTTTTATCATAGACAATTCCTCCACAATCCAAGTCCCTCTCTGTATATTACATTTTTCTATATTATGTCAATATTGACACTTTCCGCTTGTATCGTTATTATCAGGATGAAAAGGTGGCTTCTAGCCAAAACGCCCTGGCCCGACACCTAGGAGGACCGTATGGAGATAAAGGAACTTAATAAAATTATTGCTCTATTTGAGCAAAGCTCACTTGCAGAGATGGAACTGACCTCTGAAGCGTATAGTATCCACTTAAAAAGAGCTGGTACCAAAGAACACATAGAATTACCAAAAGCTACACAAAAAGAAGAAGAAACGATTAGAGAAAAACCGACAAAGATTATAACCAGCCCTCTGGTTGGTACCTTTTATAGAACACCGTCTCCCGACTCTCCTCCCTACGTGGAAATTGGGAAATCTATCCATTCAGGCGATACTGTGTGTACCATCGAGGCCATGAAACTGATGAACCAACTCGAAGCCGACTATGATTGTGAGATAGTAGCTGTTCTCGCAGACCAAGGTTCATTAGTTGAATTTGGACAACCGCTCTTTGAGGTATTACCACTATGATCGGCTCTCTTCTTATCGCCAACCGTGGTGAAATAGCAGTGCGAATCATTCGGACCTGTAAAGAGATGGGTATTCGAACCGTAGCTATCTATTCACAAGCGGATGCGGGATCTCTCCATACCCAAATGGCCGATAGTGCGATCTGCGTTGGCCCCCCCGCCTCTAGTGAAAGTTATCTCAACATTAGCAATATTATCGCGGCAGCTTGTGCTAGTCGTTGTGATGCCATCCACCCAGGAGTTGGATTTCTAGCCGAAAATTCTGAATTTGCGGCAGAGGTAGAAAAAGCTGGCCTTATCTTCATTGGACCAGATGCCAAAACAATACGTCTCCTTGGAGACAAAGTCCGTTCACGACATAGTGCCGTGGAAGCCGACGTCCCCGTTACTCCTGGTAGCATGAAGCCTATTGCAAGTATAGAAACAGGGAGAGTGGTGGCCCAAGAGATCGGCTACCCCGTCATTCTCAAAGCCTCTGCAGGGGGCGGTGGACGCGGTATGCGCATCGTCTATAATCCTGACGAACTTGCCCTCGCCCTCCCAGTCGCTTCACGTGAAGCACAAGCTTTTTTCTCAGATGGCACAATCCTTATGGAAAAATATGTGATCAATCCCAGACACATTGAAGTACAACTGTTAGCAGATGGAAAAGGAAAAGTGGTTCATTTAGGAGAACGAGACTGCTCAGTCCAACAAAACCATCAAAAACTCATTGAGGAGAGCCCCTCACCTATACTCAACGAAACTATGCGGAGCAAGATGGCCGCTGATTCTATGCGTCTTTTTTCTAGCATTAACTATCGCGGGGCAGGTACGATTGAGTTTTTGGTTAAAGATGAAAACTATTGGTTCATGGAAGTAAATGCTAGGGTACAGGTAGAACATCCCGTTACCGAATTGGTCACTCATACTGATATTATCCGTCAGCAGATTCTAATTGCAGGAGGAAAAGGCCTCTCCTTACCCTCTGTCCTACCTCAAAGTGGACATGCCCTCGAATGCCGGCTGAATGCCACTAAACCGGGGACTGTTACTAAGTTCGTCCCACCCTTAGGCCCTACAGTACGTACTGATACCCACCTCTTCCAAGGTGCCATCATTACCCCCTATTATGATGCATTGGTTGCCAAAGTTATCGTCCATACCCCTGATAGACAACAGAGCATTGCAGCGATGGTCCGCGCCCTACGTGAACTCGTATTGGAAGGAATTGAGACAAATATTGAATCCCTGATTGAAATACTTCACTCTAAATCGTTTAGAAGTGGGGCCTTTGGAACCGACTTGTATGCTCAAGTATGTAGCAATCCCAAAAAGAGGTAAAACAGATGCAAGACCCGCATGATTGTCCAGCTTGTCATCGCCAAATTTCTGATGACGTGTTGCAAAAGTACCTTATGGTATGCCCTGAATGTGGTTTCCATCATCGTATTAATGCTGCTAAACGCATTGAACAACTCACTGATGTGGGTTCATTCAAAGAATTTTCAGGAGAACTTTACTCTAAAAATCCTATTGAATTAGATGGATATGCCGAAAAAATTCTTCAAAACCAGCAACGCTCTGCTATGAACGATGCTGTGATCACTGGCACGTGTACCATTGAAGAACTCCACGCTGTTCTGGCGGTAATGTCTTTTGATTTTATGGGAGGCAGTATGGGATCAGTAGTTGGTGAGAAAATCACACAGGCTATGTTCCAAGGAGCTTTGACCCAGACTCCAGTCATCATCTGTACTGCCAGTGGTGGAGCTCGAATGCAAGAGGGAATTTTCTCTCTGATGCAGATGGCCAAGACAGCTAGTGCGGCAGCCTTACTAGATCAAACTAAAGTTCCCTTGTTCATTGTGCTTACCCATCCTACCACAGGCGGTGTCACAGCCTCATTTGCCATGTTGGGAGATGTGATTTTAGCTGAACCGGGGGCCTTAATTGGATTTGCTGGACCACGAGTTATTGAAGGGACGATCGGACAAAAATTACCCGAAGGTTTTCAACGGGCAGAGTTTCAACTGGCAAAAGGCTTTGTTGATGCTATCGTGCCTCGCGATAAACTACGGAATCAACTCTCGTTCTTAATACGTACCCATGCTCCCAAGGAGCTTACAACGGATGATGTTGCAGGAGAAGATAATGAGTAAGAGACCAGAAGAACAGTTAATAACTTCCGTAACACGGCTAGAAGAGATAGCCACGAGTGATCCGAGAATTAAAGAACGCTCATCGTGGGATTGTGTTCTCCTCTCCCGTCAACAAAGTCGTCCAGGAGCAACCTCCTACATCAACCTCATATGTGACGACTTTATGGAATTACATGGTGATCGCACGTATGGTGATGATCCTGCCATGATTGGAGGAATTGGTACTATCGGTGGAAGGGCGGTCACTTTTATAGGCAACCGTAAGGGGATGAATTTACGGGAAAACATTACGTATAACTATGGCATGAGTAACCCAGAAGGCTACCGAAAAGCACTACGATTGGCCAAACAAGCCGAGAAATTTGGTCGTCCTGTAGTGTGTTTCATCGACACACCAGGAGCATATCCTGGCCTTGGAGCCGAAGAACGGGGTATTGGCGAAGCCATTGCCCGCAATCTTAAAGAGTTCTCCACCTTGCAAGTCCCTGTGCTCAGTTTTATCATTGGTGAAGGTGGAAGTGGGGGTGCTCTCGGCATAGGGGTCGGAGATAAACTCTATATGCTTGAAAATGCAGTCTATTCGGTCATAACCCCTGAGGGGTTTGCCTCAATCCTGCTCCGCGACCCATCTCGGGCCCAAGAAGCAGCCGAAGCAATGAAGATGACGGCGCGCGATCTCAAAAGATTTAATATCATTCATGATATTATTCCCGAAGTACCAGAGGGGGCACACCATGACCCCGACTTCACAGCCAAAGCCATTAAAGAGACTATCATACGTGATTTGAACAACCTCTGTCCTAAACCTGCCGCTAATCTTGTCCGCTATCGCATCCGAAAAATACGCGGTATCGGAGAGTTCGAAGGCTCCGCTACGTGGTGGAACACACTACTAGAAGTATTCAAACTCACCGAAAACTTGCGCTAGATCAGGATTTCTTTAAAACAGTGGGCAAGTGTCCGCGCAATTCCCATTTACGACAACTCTCATTCAGTTGAGAAAACAACTCGGTAAAACGAGTAATCTCTTCAGTACCTGTAAATAATAAGCCGTATTCATTGAGAAGCTCAAAGACATCTTGCATTTCATCACCCACGATACAGGCATCTGAAATTTCATCCATAAGATTTTCAATCTGTTCTCCATCGGGCAATCTATAACCCGAAAGGAATTCCATCATCGCACTTACGGCAGGAGATTGATCGTCGTATGGTGTCTTGAAGTATTTCAATAATTCTTCACGACTTGGCCCATAGTAGGAGACTTGTTTCACATTCTCAAGGAACAGCTCCACCTCTTCTTCTGTTTTAAAATAAGAAGAGACAATCAACTCATCGTCGAACCACCAGTAATACTGAACCTTAGCAAGCTCTACCAGCTCATCCTGTATCATAGCGGGAGTTAAGTTCTCTATTTCGAATTGATTCCAGACAATCGCAAATTGGTCGATATCGAGAACTCCATATAAATTTGACAATGCCACGGCATAAGCATCCAACCGTTGATGTAGCTCTACTTTTTTCCAGAAGCTCTCTTCGCTCAAAACTTTCAATTCTGGTAATAATTCATGCGGAAGAACTACCGTGAAGGAATCTTTTGTTTTGAACAAATGTAAAAATCCAAAATTCTGCACATGCGAGATGTCACTAAATTGCAATGCATCTATGTCTAACTTGATTGCTGCTTGATCTTTGAAGAGCAACAAAAATTCTAGATTGGCAGCCGGCATGTATGGCAAAAGATGAGAAAAATGGCCAACCATATAATCTGCTAGTTTTTCTACTAGTCCTGCTTTTCGGATTGAAGATGGGATTTTCACCGCATGATCTTCAGCCAATTCTTGCAAATGGGCCTTCGTATAATAAGTAAGGCAACCAACTAAGTCAGTCACAGGTTTTTTTTCTAGAGCAACATTGAGCAACAATTCACGCGCCAAAGAGGGGGCAGTTTCCATACTCTCCCTAATTAATTTATCGGTAAAGACAGGAGAGGGATGCATTTCACGTTTTCGCTTTGTGTATCCTATTTCTTTCATACCCTTAATGTAACACATCAAAGCCAAGTCGCAAAGCGTCGGGCCAGTTCCTTTAAACATTCCACTTCTTTTTGGCTCTCTTTGATAAAGGAATTTTCTTCTGGAATGCCTAAAACAGCCTCCATCTCAGCAGAATTACGGAAGACAATCTTTCTAAAAGGATCTTCAAAATCTTTCAGGCGTGACCGTGAAACCTCGATTACATTCTGATCACACAATAGCAGGAACTGTGGGACAACATACTCCCATTGTTCCTTTTGCAGGCGCGCTACACGAAGTACACGTTGCAAGGCCTGCAAGGAGACAATTGCTTTTACTTTTGGATATTCTGCCCACCACAAGTCATATTGTGCATGAATAGCCTGCCAGCTATGTACCTGTCTCTCCTCTATTTTTTGTATTAAGCGCAATATTTGAGACTCACTAACCAGTTGGCCCCCCATGTTTTTAAATGGTCTTGCAACTGACTCTCGGTTGAGGGGTGATGCCTCGAGCCACTCGCTAATCTCGTCTTGGAATGCACTGATCGAAAGTTGATGCTCATCGAGATACTTTAATAAAATTTTCATGGCTCCAAATAATAACATTTCCCGATATCCTCGATATCCTTCAGCCGCTTTCACAACTAATGCAGGTGTAGCAGAACGTTCTACGCCAGTAGCTAGGACGGTTAATTCAGCAACTTGTTCAGGATGGGTTTCGAGCAAGATGCGACCCTGTTCAATAAGTGCAAATTCATCACTAGCCAAGTTTGGCGCAATTAATAGGGCCTTCACAGCTGCTTTGGCAACCCAGAGGCAAAGCAAGTCCATCCCTTCAAGAATTTCTTCTATCGTATCGGGAGCTATATAATCAGCTTCTATATACTGGCCAACAAAGACCCGTTTATCACGTTTTCTGTATTTCCATCCATTCCGTTCTAACGCATATCGATTATAGAGCCACCAATACGCGGGCATGATAACAACTTGTTCGGTCTTTTCGGCATACCCAATCATAGAAAAGGGAATTGGTACCTGTAATTCATGGGGATAATCACCTTTCATGATTAACGTATACGAGGCAAAGACACAGTTGAATTTGAGAGAACTCGATAAAGCGGGCCAAAATCCCCGCCCCGCGTGCAATTCACCATCTTTTCCTCGCGTATTGTGATTCGAACCAAGGTTTGCTCCAGCCGCCATGTTCGATTGCCCCATGATCAAGGCGGCAATCAGGAAAGAGTTATTATGGTGTTGTTCATGAAAAGGGAAAACCAGTGCATTCAATACTTCGCAGCAACTAATGGTAGAATTATCACCGAGGACAGAGTTAAGTAATCGAGCACCATATTTGAGGTTACTGTTATTCCCCATCACAAAACGGACAGCTTTAACCCCATAAAAAATACGGCACCCATATCCAATGATACCATTAACAAGTTCAACCCCCTCGCCGATTTGGGTTGGGCTGGATGCGTGCGAACGAACCGTCAGGTTCTTTAGTTTATTGGCCCCTTTGACATAGACATGTGGACCAAACTGAACATCTTTAATAATCCGGCACGATTTAATAACTGAAAATGGACCTACTTCAGCATATCGCCCTAACGCTGAATCACACTCTTGTTCGGTTAATTCAACCAACCGCTCTAGGAGTACATGTTTATCGCGATAGGTTCCCCATAACCAAGCATCCCCACAACGCATAGATTCAAAAGGAAGCACAGAACGCGTCTCCTCTTCATTCATAATATTAAGCCAGATACGGACAGATTCCTCTTCTCCATCCTTCACCACGCCATTACCAAATTTGGCATGGTTGGTTGTATCCAGTTCATCGATTTCACTAAGAATGCATTGTTCCCCAATTATAAAATGGGAAATATAGCTACATCGGTGAATGGCGCTATGGCGACCAATGTCACAGGAAATAATATGACTGTCACGAATTCCCTCAGGCAGAGTAAAATCATGATGACTGATGGTATAGGGGGCCATGGACCCAATCCGAACTAATCCATGAAAATTACTATTACGAATAAGGGTTAAGTCGATGGGGTCTTCCACCCATACATCCTGCCAGTTTGGACTACAGTTCCCTTGAGACTCTAACTGGGTTTGTTCTTCAACTGTTAAAGGTCTCCAAACAGCACCCCAGTCAGCAATTTGCTGGTTTCTTAGATAATACTCATCTTTACCGGCTGGTATATATTCACTGGGGATAAAGTCATAGCCATATTCTGTAATTGGTTTTCTTCTCATAGTGACACAGCATACACGTTCAACGCCCACTACGCAAGTTTTAAGAAAACAAGAGGCCTTGAGTTAAGACCATATACATAACCGTTCCCACACCAATACTGAGGAGAGTATTACGCCATTTTATGTGAATAAGGGCGGTTACCAAAACTCCAACAATTTCATATACCCAATCGGAGTAATGGGTTGTAAAAGAGACATGTTTGACACTGTAGATTAGCAACGTAGCCATCACAGCCGCCGGTAAGACCTCCCCTATATACAATACCGCTTGAGGAACTTTCCGTTTTTTATTGCCAAACAGAAGAAAAGGAGTCGCCCGGGTTATGAGTGTACAAACGACAGTCACAATGACAATCAATACTGAATGTACTCCGTTCATACTTGTGGCTCCAAGACATTACGCATGACTAGTAGAATCATCACAGTTACGATGAGAGCAGGTAAAAGGAACTGCGCTGGTCCCAACCAAACGAGTGACAAAACAGCACAGACAAACCCAATTATTGCGGGTAAATGGCTTTTGCTATTCAGCCATTGCTCAACCACAATAACGGTAAACAAAGCCGTCATCGCAAAATCTATTCCCGTAATGTTAAAGGTGATAAATGAACCAAGCACTGCACCGAGCGTCGACCCGATCACCCAATAACTTTGATCGAGAATTGCGATCCACCAAGCGAGCTTATCCCGCCCTTCATCTGACCCCACCTCTCCGACCCCGCACAAGAGAGCATACGTTTCATCGGTTAATGCAAATATCATATAGAGTCCTCGTTTCCCCATTCTTTTAAATTTCTCAATAAATGATAACCCATAGAACAGATGGCGAGAATTGACTAAGAGTGTTGTTATGGCAACGGTTGTTAAAGAAGCTTGTTGCACAAGCAGTCCTACTAAAACAAATTGCATAGAACCGGCAAAAACAAAGAGACTGATACCGAGAGCCCACACCCAATGATACCCCGCATTTTGCAATAGCAAGCCAAAGGCAACACCAAGCACTACATAGCCCATCATGACTGGGATTGTGCGCAAAAAGGCTTGTTTTATAATGGCCCGGTTAGACATGAATATTCCTTAGCAGAGCATGACAATTAGAGCGCAAGATGCATCGCTTCGCGCATAAGCGCGACTTGAGCATCGCCGATTTCACTCGCTTTTCGGCTTCCACTTATAATAATGTCTCTTACTTCATCCATATGCGCTTCATAGTAGGCCCGCTTCTCTCGCATAGGCTCGAGTAAATTATTTATGCTTTCAACTAAAATTCTCTTACACTCAACACATCCAATTTTAGCCGTGCGACATTGTTCAGCAAGCTCTTCATAGCGATCTGGAGTAAATATCTTATGGTACTTAGCTACATTACAAATCTCAGGATTTCCAGGGATATCTCGAGTAACACGGGCTGGGTCAGTTACTGCTCGACGTACCTTTGCTTCAACTTCTTCAGGGGAATCAGAAAGATAAATTGCATTGCCTAGGCTCTTGCCCATTTTGGCATTCCCATCCAACCCAGCCAAACGAGGGGTCGCACTCAATTTGATCGCGGGCACTCTAATGTTGGTATCATACATTTTGTTGAACTTGCG
>CAZGDR010000037.1:0-1767 GCA_964524755.1 uncultured Spirochaetaceae bacterium | reverse complement strand
AATCTTCCTGTAGTCCTATCTCCAGTTAATATTCGTTTCTTCGGTTGATCCATTACACTCTCTCCTCTCTATACAATTGAAGCAAGTATACAACAAATCCACACAGAGAAGAAAGTGGTGCATATACTTACATTATGTAAACATGAGCTTATCTATCCAAAATCTAAGAGTCTATACGCCTGTGTTAAAGATATGGTATTATTTATCAATACGGAGAAGGAGATTTACTATGGCAAAAAATAGTGGCTTTATCAAAGAATTCAAAGAATTCATTTCACGCGGAAGCGTAATGGATCTTGCTGTTGGTATCATAATTGGAACTGCATTCACTGCTATTGTAAAATCACTGGTGAATAACATCATTATGCCCATTGTTGGATTAGTACTTGGTGGAATTGATTTTACCAACTTAAAACTAGTGTTACGCAAAGAGACCGTAACCCAGCCAGAATTGATTATGACCTACGGTGTATTTATCCAAGCCATAGTCGACTTCTTACTTATTGCTCTAGTTGTTTTCATTCTTGTTCGTAGCATTAATAAATTCCATGTAAAAAAGAAAAAAGAAGAAGTAACTCCTCCCCCAAAAGTAGAACCTGTTGTACCCGCAGATATTGTTTTACTCACTGAAATCAGAAACTTATTAGAAAAGAAAAAATAACCTATGGATCAACATACGTATGGTCGTAATGTACTTATAACTGGAGCCTCTTCCGGAATTGGACTCTCCTGCCTACAACTTTTTGCTCAAAAGGGATACCAGGTGTGGGGAGTCTCCCGTTCTGGAAAGTCTCTGCTTGAACTGCCTTCTAACGCCCGCCTCTCTTCCATGGATGTCACTGACGATCATTCCGTTGAAACTAGCATCTTTCAACTGTGGCAGGAAGCCCTAGCAATAACCGGAGATGGCTTTGGAACGGTGATTCATTGCGCCGGCTTTGGAATTGCAGGAGCAGCGGAAGACACTCCGCTGGAAGAAGTTTATCGCCAATTTGAAACTAACTATTTTGGAGTATTACGGGTGAATTATCACCTGCTTCCGCGTATGCGCGACCGCGGGAATGCGATGGTAGTGGTCCTTGGATCTATTGCAGGTAGAATCAGTATCCCCTTCCAAAGTCATTATAGTGCAACGAAGTTTGCTCTTGAAGCTTATATTGAAGCGCTGTCTATTGAAGGAAAAACCCACGGTATCAGGGCCACTATCGTAGAAGCAGGTGATACACAAACACCATTTACGGCCAAACGTAGCATGACCATCCCTGAAGGTTCTCCTTATACTGCACAGGCTCATAAGTCGGTAGCTAAGATGGAACATGACGAACAGAAAGGTTACCCACCAGAGAGAGTAGCTCAGGTAGTCTATCAAGTAGCAACCGCAAAGAACCCTCCCCCTCGAAAAGTAGTAGGCACTGCTTACAAAGCTTTAATGGTAATTAAACGGTTACTCCCCGACCGACTCACTTCTTGGATTATCAGTCGGATGTATCTGTGATCATTTAAAACCCTGATAGGTTTGTGAAACTCCTGCTTGAATAAATTTCCCCGCCCCGGGTTTCCCTAAATAGACATCATCGCCCATAATTAACCTGCCCCGCAGATACGTCATTACAGCCTTCCCGGCCACTTTAAAGCCCTCATAAGGGGTATAGCCAGCAGCACTGTAGAGGGTTTCAGCAGAGAGCGTCCAAAGGTGCTCTGGGTCAAAAATAATGATATCAGCATCACTTCCCACTTCCAAAGATCCTTTCTGAGGATAGAGACCAA
>CAZGDR010000036.1:15959-18975 GCA_964524755.1 uncultured Spirochaetaceae bacterium | reverse complement strand
ATGGCTTTTTGTACCCTTGAAGGGAACATGGCCCTTGCTGAAGAATTCCTGAAATATGTATTTTCTGCCGTCTTAGAGAACTGTGCTGAAGATATGGCTTTTTTCTCAAAATGGGTCGAGAAAGGTGTTTCAGATACGTTGCGCTCAGTAATAGAATCGCCCTTTATTCACATGAGTTATACGGATGCAATTAAAGAACTCACTAAAAATAATAATAAGTTTGATTACCCTGTCACATGGGGCAGCGATTTACAAACTGAACATGAACGATTTCTCACCGAACAAGTGCACCAGGGCCCTGTTATTGTTACCGATTATCCTAAAGAAATTAAGGCCTTCTATATGAAGGTCAATGAAGATGATAAAACGGTACGGGCTATGGACGTCCTCGTCCCCCGATTGGGAGAGATTATTGGAGGGAGCGAACGGGAAAGTCGCATAGATGTCTTAACTAACCGTATGGCGGAACTACATTTGGATCCTAAGGATTATTGGTGGTACCTCGATTTGCGTCGTTACGGGAGTGTTCCCCATGCTGGCTTTGGTTTAGGTTTCGATCGTGCAATTCAATACATCACAGGCATGCAAAATATTCGAGACGTTATCCCCTTCCCTCGTGCACCAAAACAAGCAGACTTCTAAGTTACGATGAGGCACAGACATGCAGAGCGGCAAATAATGCTAGTTGTTGTAAAGTCCGTGCTCCTGTTTTCAGATATAAGTTCCTCTGATACGTAATCACAGTATATTTGGAAATTCCCAACGTATGTGCAATCTCTTTAATACCAATCCCTTGTGCCAAGAATTCAAGAACCTGTTTTTCTCGCTTCGTAAAGGGTCTAAAATTTGCTCCTGCTTCTTGCACATAGAGGGAACTGCTTGTTTGCAATGTATGTAAAATAGGCTGCATACAATTGGCTAAAGGGACCTGTTGGGTAAAAGCATGGAGAGTTACTACTGCTCTATACTTTTGCAAAGAAGAGGAAAGGACCAGCATGGTTGTCCCCAAAGAGACCCCCTGTGTTGCTAACTTGTTACAAAAACTCTGGGCTTCCCTAATTTCCTTTTCTGAAAAAACTAAGGCTATCGTCATATCAAAAGGCCTTTTCTTATGCAGACAACTCTCCCCGTCTGTAAAACAACGGGTTTCAATAACGACCTCATCTTTGAGGAAAGAGAGAATCCAATAACGAAAAGTTTCGAGCATAGCTGACGTGCTCGCTGTAATAAGCAGGTGTTTTTTATTCACAGTAAATAAACTGTTTGATAGGTAAAAATGCTTCGATTTTTATGTAAACAACCGAGTAATTTCGCGATCGAGAGCATTGGCGAAAGCTTGAACCTCGCGCGGCCCGAGAGGTTTGGTCTTCTCAATATGGATCCCAAACTCTCGTAAGTCGGTCATTAAATTACGTAAAGAGAGGCGCTCTCCAATTGTCTCCTTGGTGTACACCCCACCTCGATCATCTAACACTACCATACCTAATTCGGCCAAGCGATCAGCTAAAGGGATGTCTCGAGTGATGGCTATGGTATCTTTGCGCCCAATTTTCACTAAATAATCATCGGCACTATTATCACCCGCTTCAACCACGACCATACACACTAACGGATTTCCCGCATCATCGGTAGGTTGTTGTTCCTGTGCTTCGACCACATCAGGTAATGATCTGTCGGCTACGAATATCGCCGGCAACTTGCGATTAAGCACAGCTTTGAGAATAATAGTACGCAATTGACGAGGACAAGAATCGGCATCTATAAACAAAGAAGCTTGTCCATGGTTAGTGAATTCCATGACAATTACCATACTCAGCATCTATAAAAGGGTCAATCACCTCTGTATATCAGTGAGAAAGACAATTACTGAGACAAAGAGTAGCAGTTTTCCTATTGGGTGATGCAGGGAGCGTGGGTGAGACAAAAAGTGAAACTTGGCAAAGGCCTTGAAGTAGAACGCTAAAACATCCTATAATTTTACCATATATCCCCATAATAGGAGAACAGGAATGGATTACTCACCATTACAGAAAGCACGTTATGCCTACCAACCCAAGTTGCCCAGCATCTTACGTGAAAAAATTGATACCATCGCCCTGGCGAAAGGCGCCATTGGCGTACCAGAAACCGACCAAGAGACTCTTAAAAGTCTGTTTCCTCATACCTATGGGTTACCCCAGGTGAACTTCACTAAAGGAACCTCCGCAAAAGTTGCAAAAAAGATAAACATAGGTGTTATCCTTTCAGGTGGACAAGCCCCTGGTGGCCACAATGTAATTAGTGGACTATTCGATGCCTTGAAAAATGCAAACCCTGAATCTCGTCTATTTGGTTTCTTAGGTGGCCCTTCTGGTATATTGGAAGATAAAAAACTAGAAATAACGACTGAGCTCATGCAAGAGTACCGTAATACCGGTGGTTTTGATATTATTGGAAGCGGACGAACTAAACTAGAAACCGAAGAGCAGTTCGAAATTTGCGCCAAAGTCTGCCATACACATGATATCAGTGCAATCGTTATTATTGGCGGCGATGATTCAAACACGAACGCAGCAGTACTTGCTGAATATTTCTTACGTACCAAAGCTAATATCACTGTTGTAGGTTGTCCCAAAACCATCGATGGGGATTTGAAAAATGAATTTATTGAAATATCCTTTGGCTTTGACACAGCCACCAAAACCTATAGCGAATTAATTGGCAATCTCATGCGAGATGCCAAAAGCGCTAAAAAATATTGGCATTTTGTTCGCTTAATGGGGAGAAGTGCTAGCCACATAGCACTTGAATGTGCTCTCATTACACAACCAAACGCCTGTCTTATCGGCGAAGAAATTGAGGCTAATGGCACTGACTTGAACGAGATTGTCGATTCCTTAACCTCGATTATAGTGCAAAGAGCTGCTAAAGGACTTAATTACGGCGTAATCTTAATTCCAGAAGGGGTAGTTGAATTCATCCCTGAGATTAAAATACTTATCGCTGAGTTGAATAACTTATTAGCTAAGGAGAGTGC
>CAZGDR010000036.1:0-15859 GCA_964524755.1 uncultured Spirochaetaceae bacterium | reverse complement strand
CGCTGTGCCTTCCCTTCAAATTTTGATGCCGACTATTGTTATAGCCTTGGCTACAACGCCTTTCTTTTAGTAGCGAACAACTGCAGTGGTTATATTTCATCGGTTACCAATCTCACGGCCCCTGCAAACGAGTGGCACGCTGGCGGTATCCCCATAACTATGATGTTGAATATGGAAAATCGTCATGGTAAATTAACGCCTGTAATCAAAAAGGCCCTCGTGGAATTAGATGCTGCTCCTTTCAAATATTTTGCTGCACATCGTGGAAGCTGGGCTGTAGACTCAAAGTACCTATACCCTGGAGCAATTCAGTATTATGGACCGACTGAGGTTTGTGATACTACCACGAAAACCTTGCAACTTGAGCATAACTAAGAGCATACCTGCCACCAGATAATTCTGGTGGCTTTTTTTAAGTTATCCCGCCAGAATCATACTTCCATGCTATAATCTTCATTTGTTAGGAGTATCTATGAAATCGATCACTTTGGATGGAATTTGGAGTCTCGCACCACAAGAACGTCATAAAACTCTTCCTGCTACTCGTTTTTTTCACCGACAGCATTCACTGCTGCTGACTCTACCAGGAGATATCCATACTGCGCTCTATGAAGCCAAGATAATAGAAGATCCCTACTCTGGAGAAACAGAGAAAACGGTTCAATGGGTAAGCTCTTGTGACTGGGTTGCCAGCAAAGGTTTTATTATTTCAGCTGCAGATGTAAAAGGGAAGAAAGCTATCTTATCTATGACGATGGTCGACACGTATGTTGAGGTCGTTATAAATGACAGAGTAGTCGGAAGCTGTAATAATCAATTTAGACGCTGGCAATTTGATTGTACCGAAGCCTTAGTGGTTGGGGAAAACTTCATTGAATTACGCTTCTCATCTCCTCAGAAAGAGGCCTCAAAGCTAGCCTCGCAACTACCCTATCCTCTCCCTTATACAGAATACAAAAAGGGCTGCCCTCATCGCAATCTTATTCGAAAATCACAAAGCCACAGTGGCTGGGATGGAGGTCCTTGCCTACAGACCATGGGGATTTATGAAACAATAACCCTCGATTTTATCGAATTGGGCTATGTTGAGAGTGTAACAACCACTACAACTACAGTTTCAACAGGTTGGCATGTTGCAATTACTATAATCTATGAGGCCTATCACTTAGAGACCCTTTCAATATCGGCTGAGATAGCCTCTGTGACGCACACAGCGGTGCAAGCAGTAGAACCAGGGAAGAATGTCTGGGTTATAGAATTTGATGTCAAAAAGGTTGAACCTTGGATGCCTGTGGGATATGGGAAACCTCACTTACATCCACTTACCCTGACTGTCGGTGAGAGTGTTATTGAAAAGAAAATCGGCTTTAGAACGGTAGAACTAACCAGAACTGACTCTACCGGTATGATGCTTAGTGTTAACGGACAACCCATCTTCTGTAAGGGCGCTAATTGGGTTCCACTCGATGCCTTACCATCACGCCTCACCCCTGCGCGCACTGCACAACTTCTTCAAGATGCACTAGATGCCAATATGAATATGGTGAGAGTCTGGGGTGGAGGAATCTATGAATATGACCATTTCTATACCCTTTGTGATGAAATGGGACTGTTGGTATGGCAGGACTGTATGTTCAGTAGTGCAACATATCCAGCCACAGACTCATTTTTAGCTAATGTAGAAGCCGAATTACGTTACCAAATTCAACGGTTACATGACCATCCTAGCCTAGTGCTCTGGTGTGGCAATGATAAAGGCTTAGAAACCATCAACTCTCAGGAAAATAAAGAGCGCTATATCTTTGATTATAATCGTTTGAATACACATACTATTGAACGACTTATCAAAGAATTGGATCCGACACGCCCCTTCTGGCCTTCCTCACCCACAGATCCTTCTGAGATGGGAGACACCCACCATTGGGACATGTGGCAAGAAGGCAAACCTTTTGAATCAATTTATGAGACGAAACCTCATTTTGCGAGTGCCTTTGGTTATCAATCTATACCATCACTGGCAACTATAGCCCTGTATGCAGCGGATGAACAGAGAAATTTGAGTAGCCCGGATATGGAGCATCACCAACGATACCCAAAGGGCAACACGATTATGTTGGAGAGTATCTCCCGTTACTTTAGATTCCCTGAAGGGTTTGCTTCCATGATTTACCTCAGCCAGGTACAACAGGCGTTAGCCATGAAAATGGCAGTAGAGTACTGGAGGACTTTGCGTCCATATTGCATGGGAACGCTCTACTTTCAACTCAACTCGAGTTGGCCCGGTACTACGTGGTCTTCCATTGAATACTCGGGGAAATGGAAGTTGCTCCATTATGCTACAAAACACTTTTATGCGCCTATACTTCCTATTCTTTATCGCAAAGATGACGTTATTGAGCTCTTTGTTGTAAATGACACTACTCAATCTATTGATTGTCGAATATCGGTCAAAATACGGCGTTTTGATGGGACAAAGGTGACCCAGCATGTATTTCTCCCGCATGTTGCAGCTGAACAAGCCACCCATATTGTCTCTTTCCCCGCTTCCCAATTGCCTATACAAACGAATGAAGCCTATATGCATGTAAAACTCTCTACTAAAAATCTCTATCTAGAAAATTCTTTATTCCTCGATCATCCCAAACATTGCGCCTTACAAGATCCGCAAATCAGAGTCGATGTAGATACAACTCAAGGGGGCTTCCTCCTGAACCTTTCCTCACATGCCCCGGCCTTCTATGTAGCTCTTGATGCGGGTTCACTTACCGGTACATTCACACAGAACATGTTCGAGCTACGCCCAACTGCTAATAAAACTATTCGATTCAAAGCTAAGGAGGAAATAACACTCGAAGAGTTTAAAAAACAATTGTCCATTCAAGATCTTTACACTTCGTACCAAATGATCAACACCCCGTAGAGAATACTAAGGGATATTTGCCGCATCTTCTCCCTCTAGCAAGCACAGATGCTATTATCTTATCGCTTTCCACTCTCTTTAGTGCTAGTATACCAGTTAAGGGGGAACATCATGGAACTAAATAACAAAATTTTTTCAATTTTTGCCAATGATGCAGAAGGTTCTGTTATTGATGAAGTGACATTGAGTCTTGGTTACACTGCTGTAACCTTGACCGATGGCCGTTGTGGACTTTGTGCTACATTGTGTAATCCCAAACATGCCTATTCTGTGAACACAGATGGAACTGATTATGAAGGAAGATTTGCCATTCAATTATTACGTCAGATAAAGAAAGAGGATAACCACCTCTCACGTGTCATGGCGGTAGCTCTAGTTAATGCATTAAATCAGCCTTTTGCTAAGACCTTACCCGCTGGACATCCTAGCTTTCAAAAAGATTTAGATCTACCAGAAGGTGCCAAAATTGCAATGATTGGTCATTTTTCTCCAGTGTTTAAGAATCTTGAAGAGACTGGGTTTGAAGTGAGGTCTTTAGACTTAGGACGAGGAATAGGAAAATCAAAAGAGTTTTATCCGTGGGCAACAGCTGAAGCTGACGCACTAATTTTAACGGGAACAAGTATTGTGAATAACACCATGTTAGAGGTCTTAGACAAATTTTCAGATCATCCAATTCCTGTAGTAGTGATGGGACCTTCCACCATTTTGCGTGGCGAGGTCTATGAAGGACTTCCTATCCGTTATGTAAGTGGATCAGTGGTAGTGGTAAAAGATGATCTCTTAAAAGCAGTACGTAACGGTAGAGGGACTCTCGATATCCATTACCAAGCTAAAAATGTATTTTTAGCACTCGAATAAGACGTTTGTTCCACCTATCTCTTACAGTAAGGATTGCAAAATTCCCGTCACTGTTTTGGTATCAAGAGCTACTGGAGCATTTCTTCTAAGGTCTTTTGTACCAATTTCAACGATCTCACTCAGTGTGAAACCATATGTGCCTAAACGTGGTAAGTTAGCTACGTGAGTTAGGCCTTCTAGGTGTGCGACTACTCCATCTAAACCATCAACGTTCCAGAGTTTAGCTATTTTCATCATCTTTTCAGTATATAGTGAACTAGGCATTGTCTGTTGCAGCATAGCTTTGTTGATAGGGGTAATAAGTGACCCACACACAACTCCATGAGGAACATTGTGCAAGGCTCCTAAGGGTCCAGCAAAACCATGTACGTACCCTAAACCCGCATTAGCAATCGCAATGCCAGAAATATAGGCTGCATAGGCCATATCAGCGCGCAATGCTACGGAATCACTTTGACCAGTCAATAACTGAGGTAACGCATTACCTGCCATACCAATAGCGGGAAGTGCTAAAGCATCGATGAAGGGATTGGCCTTCACAGAGGTGTATGCTTCAAGCAATTGGGTCAGTGCATCTAACCCACTGGCTGCGGTTACAGAAGGAGGAACTGAAAGAGCGAGATGAGGATCTATAATTACCATATCTGGAATATAGGCATCATGCCGTAAAGATTTTTTAAATCCATCCTTGCCAACGTGAGATACTACCGCATTCTTAGTAGCTTCACTCCCCGTCCCGGCCGTGGTTGGAATGGCATACAAAGGGAGACGACTTGGCGGGGGAGCCAGATCTCCCACACCTTCTAAGAATCTCTTTACAGAAATGTTTTTCTCGAGCTTTGCCATTACGGCAACCGCTTTAGCAGTATCGAGCGCACTGCCTCCTCCAATACCAACCACTACATCACAACCTGCCTCTTTCACAGCCTGTGCGGTTGAATCAATGGATTGAACAGAGGGTTCACCCGAAACTGGCAGTACGGTAACTGTCACTTTCTTTGATGTTAGCGTCTTAATACAATGTAAAAATTGCTCAGTTTTAGAAAAAGTGGTACTCACCACCATCGCTACTCGTGCAAACTCTTGGTCCACCAGTAATGCGGCTAACTCAGTAAACAAGCCTTCTCCAAATCTGAGATTACCAGTTGCACTAATTGTAAAACGTTCAATCATCAGCCTGTACCATTTTAGGAATATGAATCACACGGTCTGCATGATCGTTGTTCTGCCGAAAGATGATGGCAACATGCCCTACGATGGTAACAACCTCGGCCTTAACAGAAGAAGCCAACGTATTTGCCAGCTCACGTCTCTCATCTAAGAAGTTCTGAAAACGGACTTTTACCAATTCGTGCGAACTCAAGGCTTCATCCAGAGCTCGCACAATACGTTCATCATTTCCCTGTTTACCGACCGTCACAATGGGTTTCAATTCATGCGCCCGTTTTCGTAAATAATTTCGTGTTGCACTATTCATATTGATAGTCTATCAATCCTTGTAAACTTCGGCAACTATATGGCGTTTGATTTTCTTCGTACTGGTCATCTCAAGCGGCTCATCGGCAATAGTAACTCGAGTAATCCGCTTATACGGCAACATTTCTTTATTTACTTTGTCGACAATACCTTGCATGTGTTTAAGCATAGCTTCAGCCTGCTCTTCTTTTTTAGAATATTTTGCTTTCATCTCATCCGTCAATTTTTCATTTGGATAGATAATCGCTCTAATCCCTTCTGCTATAGTTTTCCTGTCTAAAATATAGCCCAACACACAGATTTGGTCGATTTCATCATACAGTTGGAATTCATCTTCTATGGCTTCGGGGTATACATTCTTGCCACCTTCGGTGACAATTAGAGACTTCTTCCGCCCGGTAAGATAGACATAATTATTTTCGATATAACCTACATCACCAGTGCGTAACCATCCATCCTTGCTCAACACCTCATCAGTAGCTTCCTGATTACGGTAATACCCCTGCATGACCATAGGTCCACGAACAGCAATTTCTCCGATGTTGCGCGAATCGGGATCGAGAATTTTCATTTCAGCGCGAGGAATAATTTTTCCAACTGAAGTCTCAATATAGGCATCAATCGGGTTAAGAGTGATTATTGGACTCGTTTCGGTCAGACCATAACCTTGTACAAAATCGATGCCTAACTGGTTAAATAGTTTAAAGGTTGAAGCGGGAAGAGGCCCTCCTCCACTAATACAAATACGGATTTTGTCCATCGATAATTTAGCCAGCAACCCATTGAACATTTTATGTCCAGGATTAACTTTAAAGACTTTCTTGATGAGACCGCTAGTTGACATGAGAAACCGGATAAGCCCATACACGATTATCCCTTTTTCCCGGATACCATTCATTAAACCCCGTAACATCTTGTTAAATAGCATAGGGACGGCAAGAAACATGGTGACATTACCTTTTTTGAGCTCCTTTAAAATTTGGGAAACAACAAGTTTTTTTCCAAATACTATTTCAGTACCTACTGAAGTACCCACAATTAATACCGCCAACATCGTATAGGAGTGGTGAATAGGAAGTAAAGCATAAAAAACATCGGATGGGAAAACGGTAAGATTAGCTTGAGCAAGATAACAATCTGCAACTAGATTGGAATGAGTAAGCATTACCCCTTTGGGTTTTCCCGTTGTTCCACTAGTAAAGAGAATAGCTGCTAAATCGCTCTCTTTGGCCTCTTTGCGCTTTTGTTTCTTCGGTGCGTTCTTGGTAAAGATATAATCACTATGTCCCTCTTCTAAGGCTATTTTCAGCTCTAAGCCAACCTTTCCGTTAGCATCAAGGGCATCAAAGCGTTCACTGTCAACAAAAAGATGTTTAACATCAGCAAACTTCAACAGAGTCTCTAGTTCTTTATCACTTAGTTGATAATCAAGCGGAACCACAGTAGCTCCAGTATAGAGGATAGCAAAATAGGCAATAGCCCATTCTGGACTATTTTTCCCAGTGACTCCCACATTTATTTCAGGTCCAATTCCTTGCGTTACCAAATAATCGGCAACTTGAATAATTTTATCACGAGCCTGCGTATACGTGAGAGTTAGCTCAGTGGGCGCAAAGGCTGTAAAACAACGATTATCGGGATAGCGCGAGCAGGTTATTTCAAACATCTGCACGAGTGTGGGCCATTCCCCATTAAAATATTCACCTTTATAATCAGCCAAAAAATCCCAAGGATTACCCTTAGCCTTTACAGATTTCGCCATATAGAACTCCTCCTCCGCTTTTCGTCCACCTAAAAGGTGTATTCCCTATCTTAATTCCTTAACAGGGTAAAGACAAGCCTCAAAACTACAATTTGTCGCTTTATGTCAACCTGTAATCTGGATTACTGTTTTCAGTGTCGTGTATTGTATATTTTGTCTCATTGACCAAATTATGCCCCTATACTACAGTAAGTCATGCAATTTACAGACTTCAATCAGTTCTGCTTATATATGGAATCATTCACCAATCTCGAACGACAAAATAGTGGTTATACTGTTAGGTTGTATCGTTTAGATCGAATGAAAGCATTGTTACACCATATTGGCAATCCAGAGCATGATTTTAAAACCATTCATGTCGCTGGCTCAAAAGGAAAAGGATCAACGGCGACGTTTTTAGCAAAGGGCCTTGAAGCACTCGGACATAAAACAGGCCTCTATACGTCTCCCCATCTAGTCAATTATCGTGAAAGATTTACCCTTTGTGGCACGTTCTTCCCTGAAGAAGATTTGATAAAAGCAGCTAACCTATTAGTGCAACTTCTAGAGGGGTTTCATTTTGCTGATGAATGGGGAACCGCTGACCCGACTGCTTTCGAGCTCTATACGGCATTTGCATTTCTCCTCTTCTCACAAACAGGATGTACCTGGGCAGTCATTGAAACGGGGCTAGGCGGACGACTCGATGCCACCAATACAATTTCACCTGAGGCTACAGTCATCACTCCCATTGAACTCGAACACACCGCCATTCTAGGTAATACTATTACTTTGATTGCCGCTGAGAAAGCCAAGATAATTAAAGCAGGAGTCCCGGTCTTTATCTCCCGCCAGAAACGAGATGCCCGTACAGTTTTTGTCATGGAGGCCGAAACACAGGGTTCTCGCTTATATGATCTCCAGGCCACCGTAGAATCATTAGCTACAAAAACAGTACACGATGGAGAACAAGTTGAAATAACTTGGCGAGATGGGGAGCAAACACCCCTGTTATTGACCATGCGGGGTGAAGTCCAAGCTGAAAACTGTGCTTTAGCATTATATGTCCTTAAGACGTTGAATCTTTATCAGAAAGGAATTACAGAAAAGGCCCTTATGGAGGCTAAACTCCCGGGGCGTATGCAATTTGTAGGAAGTAACCCACCGCTCGTTATCGATGGTGCACATACAGTTGAAAGCCTCAGACATCTACTCAACTCATTTGTTCAACTCTATGGAACTAAAGGTAATACTATCATCTATGGTGTGTTGGAAGATAAAGATCATGTACATATGGCACGACTTCTCCTGCCATTCTTTGATTCTATTATTGTTTCTCGGCCTGGAACATTTAAGAAAAGTGATCCTGAAAAACTCTTTCTTCTATTACAGGAAGAGGTCCTAGAGATGCGTAATCCTCCACGAATATTCTTAGAGAAAGATCCAGATAAAGCTTTGACTCTGGCCTACTCTGTTACCGGTAATGCCAATGCAATTCTCTGCACCGGATCTTTTTATCTCGGCGGAGAAATACTTTTAGCCTACCGTAAACAAACAGAAGAAAACTCTCTGGAGACTGTAGCATGTCCTTAAATTGGCGTGAAATCGAACGAATTGTCTCTGAATTACCTCTCGAAGGGAGCCTTATACAACGTACCCACCAAATTGGGTTTCATGCCTTAGTTTTTGAAATGTACCAGAGCCAATCTGGGTTTTGGGAATTATATATGGAATTGGGGACTCCAAACTCACGTATTCATCGTCTCAGTGGTCCCTCTCGCCAATCGAGAAAGTATAAAACAAAAAAATTACAACGTTTTATTCAATATCTTAGGGCCCATATCGAAGGTTCACGAGTCATTAAGGTAGAGCAGGCTGCGCGTGATCGAATTCTACTATTACAACTGGCTAAAAAAGATATTATGTACAACCTCGTTCTCCGCTTTTATAGTGGTCCCGGTGCAAATGTCATTGTTTGTGATGCAAATATGGTTATCCAAGAACTCCTCTATCGTCGCCCCAAGCGCGGGGAAGTAGCGGGTAATCCCCTACTCTTGCCTGAAGCCCCTCTAGGCCCCGATGATGGTAGTTTTCCAGTACGAGACTTTCCTGCAGAGATGAGTTTCAATCAGTTCATTGAGCAATCGTACCAACAGGGCCGGACTCAAGTGTTCGACAACCTCATTGAGCAGGCAGAGCGAAAATGCGATGAAGAACTTGCTGGACTTAAAACCCAACTTGCACAAATTGAAAAACGGATAGCACAGACCAGCAACTATGAGAGCTATCGGATAAGTGGAGACTTGCTCGCATCTTCAGCAACCTTGATACACCCATACCAAGCATGGACCACTGTTCCCGATTATCGAGAAGAAGGAGCCAGTGTTACGATTGCATTAGATCCTGCTCTAGATGTAGGAGAAAATATAGAAGCATATTATCGCAAATTTGAGAGAGGCAAATCGGCCTGGAAACATGCTAATACAGAACGAGAAACTATGCACAAACGTTTAATGGAGAAAAAAGAACAATGTGCCAAACTCCTTGCTCCATTAGAAACAACGGGAAAACCTGATCAAAAACTTCTAGAAGCCTATCTAAAACCACGCCAGAATGTTCAAAGTACTGCTAAAACCTACACAGAAGCTCCAGGATTACATTTTACCTCTGGACCTTTTACTATTTTAGTGGGGCGTAATGCCAAAGAAAATGAAGAATTACTGCGTCGTTGGACACGCGGCAATGATTGGTGGATGCACACACGAGATGTACCTGGTGGTTTTGTCTTTATTAAAGCACTCGCAGGAAAAACAATACCACTGGAAACTATTCTTGATGCAGGCAACTTAGCCGTCCTTTATTCCAAAGCTAAAGAAGCTGGTAAAGCGGACTTGTATTACACCCAAGTCAAACATCTAAGACGCCCTAAGGGAGGAAAAAAAGGATTAGTCCTCCCCTCTCAGGAAAAAAATGTTAGTATACAGCTAGATGAAGAACGCATTAAACGATTATTTTCAACCAATGAAACAGGAGCCAATTGATGGATAGTATTACGATTGCACACACCATTATAAAAGATACACCGATGACTAGTATTTGCATTGGTTCCTCAAGTGGAGAATTACCCAAACATCTCATGACTGGTGAAAAGTCGTGTGGTTACATTGTCCGTGATGATGAGGTTACACCGTGGTACTGGCAATCGATATCAGATCGAGGAGAAGAGAGGTTTCTTGTTTTTGACCGTCTTGCTATCCTCCCTTTTAGTGAAATCAACCGTTCTTTACGTCCACAGGCCTATACGTTACTACGTTCTTTAGCAGAAGCTCTACAAAAGGTTCCTGCTGGGTTCGTCCACCCTACAAATGGATTTTTAGAAACATGGAGAATGTTCTTTCTCGAGGAAGGAGGTTTCCTGCTATTACCCGAATCCTTATCTCAAATCATGCTTTTTTCAACTTCGGATGCAGATCGTTTCTTCCACCTAGGACGTTATTTTAAGCCCAACGTGGAACATCCTTTTGGTCTCTGTCACCAATTCACCCAATTTTTATACCAAGCTGTAACGGGGTTTGCCCCCTTTGAAGATGCTGATGTACGAGAAGACCGCTGGCGTCATCTTCCCCTTGCATTAGGGTTCACTGCGCTAAACTCAGAAAGTGCCCAATGGATTGACTGGGTCCTAGCGATGGAACCGAAAGAACAGCGAGAACAGGTATCAGCAGCTTATAGTGCAGAGGAAAATCTTTCATGGTGGTTGGAAAAGACAGCTGCCTTGAATTGGCCCACAACGGACGAAAGCCAACCTCTTGAAGTTTTGGAACAGCAACATCGAAACGTGCAGGAATTTAGAACGAGCCAACATAGAAGGGCAACGAGAAGAATATTTTGGAGAAAACGAGGTGCGTTGGTGGTAACGACATCGCTTATTGCGATTCTCGTTTTTTCAATCATTGGCACTATAGTGTATCGAGAACTCCAGCCTCCTAGCACTGCTGGAATGTCCCCTCCACAAATCATTTATGAGTTTATTGAGGCCCAGAATTCTTTGGACGTATCTAATATGGGGGCTAGTTTAGCTAGAGGAACTAAGAATCCCTACGAGATGGAAGTTTCTGGGTTGTTTGTGAGTACAAAAGTCCGCCAAGCATATGAAGGGGTTGATCCAGTCATGCGAGCTGATACATGGTGGGAACAAGGTAAACCTGCAATTCCTGAAACCTCTATGGTTTATGGTACGCTCAGTGCAGAAATCATCCAAATAGATGAATCAACGTTTCGAGCAGTTTTACACACCCTCTCACCTCTTCTTGATGGAGAAGAAGAATCTACACCAGGATTTTTATTGCTACATGAGATAGAAAGAATTATCGATTTTGATTTTAGAAATACCAAAGGGTACTGGCAAATAACTAATATAACCCCTATAAAAGAGACTCTATTGGCTACGCATAAAGTAGAAACCTATTCCAAGGAGAATCGATTGCTATCTCTTCCAAAAGACTAAAGATAGGGTTTCGCTAAGGTAGTAAGGGTCTCTGTGTCATCGGGGTGAACCCACTGAACGTTGGGTAAGGATTTAAAGAATGTCATCTGTCGCTTAGCATACAAGCGGCTGTTACGAATGATCAGTTGAGCAATATCTTCTGTAGCCATGTCAGGATTTTCTTTTGCTATAAAGAACTCACGGTATCCAATCCCCTGCATGCCAGGCCAATCTGCCTGAGCACCCATCTCCATCAACTGTTCTATTTCTTGTTCTAGACCTTTGGAGAACATGCTCTTCACCCGCTCCACAATTCGTTTTTCTAACTCAGCTTTATCACGAGTTAAACCAATAATAAGAGGGTTCATTCCCTCTCGTGCTTTATGAGGAATTGAAAAACTAGAAAGCGGACGCCCTGCAGCCTCATACACTTCTAAAGCTCGTGTAATACGATAACTGTCGGCGGGGTGAATTCGCTCTGCAGATATAGGGTCAATAGTCTGTAGTCGTGAATAACACCACTCTAACCCATGTGTTTTAACTAACCCTGCTATTTTGGAGCGTGTGACGGGGTCACTTTTAGGAGATTTAGGTAAGCCAAAATAGAATTGTTTAAAGTAGTAGGCTGTACCTCCACTAATAATGGGAACTTTACCTTGGTCTCTTATTTCCAGGCAAGCCTGATCAGCTAGTTTCACAAACGCACCCACTGAGAATTGCTCCCAAGGGTCTTTAATATCAATGAGGTAATGGGGGATTTCTTGGAGTAAAGCCGGTTCTGGTTTAGCAGATCCAATATTCATATAGCGGTAAATCTGCTTAGAATCGGCGTTAACTACTGCAAAATGTTTGGTAAATAACTGCTGAAGTAGCTCTGTCTTGCCTACACCTGTCGGGCCGAAAAGGAAAATCAGAGGATTACTCCTTATCGTCAACGGTGTATTCAAAATCTTCTGTCAATACTCTCTGCAGCACAAGCGAAACTACTTTTTCGTCGTTGTTCTCAATTTCTTCATCGCCATTTGCTGCCAAGATATTGGACAAGCTGATGGCGACACACGTCATTTCATATACATTGTTTTCTTTATCGATAAGTACATCTATCGGTATGCTCAAAGTGAATCTCCTTAGCACGGTTTAATATTCTTCGCAACTTAACTATATTACGCTATTTTTATTATTTTGGCTAGTAGGGGTAAAAGTTACCTCTCTAGCCTCCTGTTGATCTCTTCTACTATTCTTTCAGCGACTTCCTCGGGGGACAATAAATCAGTCTCAATTATCAAATCAGCTACTGAAGGATTGGTGTTATCTATGCCATATATCCGTTTATAACGGGCTGTATCATAGGCATCCCGTCTTCTGGTTTCATGCATCCGATCCTCTTTTGAACCACCCTCCCGCGTATGGATTCTTCGCACTCGTTCTTCTAAAGAAGCTTGTAGATATACCTTTAAATCGGCCTCTTGCAGTACCCAGATAGCTAAACGAGAACCTAGCACACAATTATCTTCAGCTAAGGCCATGGCAACCTGCCTAGCATCCAATTCACGATCTATGGAATCATCTTCTTCGGCCAACTTACAAAAGGTCCAAAAATCAATGCCGCGCTCTTTAGCAAGATTGCGAAAAGTAAAATTTATGAGCGGATACCCTTTAGCCTCTGCGACTAAGGTACTCACTGTCGTATTTCCACATCCGCTTCTTCCTGAAATTGCTACTCTCATGCCTGACTCCGAATTATTCTATATTACGAACTTGTTCTCGTATATTCTCAAGATTATCTTTTAACATAATAACTTGCTGACTTATTTCTATCATAATGCTTTTACTTCCAATCGTATTTATTTCACGATTCATCTCTTGTGATAAAAAATCTAGGCGTCTCCCTACTGGTTCATTAGATCCCAATAAATCATGAAATGCTTCAATATGGGTTTGCAAACGAACTATTTCTTCATTAACAGAATATTTGGACAAAAGGATAGCCACCTCTTGAAGAAAACGATTCTCATCGTATCCTTTAGAGCTCAACAACTCGTCAAACCGATTGAATAAATTTTCTTTCAGTTTTTCTTCTAAAGCTCCTGCATGTGATTTTACAATATCAAGCCCTGCTTGCATTTGATCACCTAGTTGCGCCAAATTCAACTTCGTTGCCTCTCCTTCACGTTCCTTTGATGATTTCAAGGCCTCTAAAGCTTGGTCCATCAGAGTAAATAAAGCATCTTCATACTGAGTGGCATTGGTATTTCGCAGGGGAACTAATATCCCATCTGCTAACATATAATCTTGCAATGTAGCTTCTTCTTTTAGCTCCGCCAGACGAGTTATGGTAGCAAAAGCTGTTTTATAACGGCTCACAGCTCCTTCATCCACGCGTAAGGAGACATCAGTTTGCAATTGGTGTAAACGGATATACACCTCTACTCGTCCCCGTGATACTACACTCTTAATTCTTTCATCAATAGCCAGCTCAAACTGGGAAAGGATAGGATGAATTGTATGTACTATCTCTAAATAACGACTATTATATGATTTAACTTCAACGGTTAATAAAAAATTTTCTGTCAACAGCTCACCACTGCCAAACCCGGTCATGCTCAGCATTATGTACTCCTTCTCCAGTCTGCTATGCGTTGCGCAAACCCATGGGTGTTTCCCGCCCCCATGGTAACGCAGAGGTCGCCGGGGCGCAACACTTGAGCAACAGTTGCCACTACATCATCCTCAGTTTCACTATAGTGTGCCCCTATGGCGTCGGCTAATTGTTGAGCTAGGGTCTTTGTCAGAGTGGGATCTCCGTCGTGGCGCGCAGAGGCGGCAATGGGACGCATTACTACTTCATCCGCTAGACAAAGAGCATCTACAAACCCTTGCCAAAAAGCTTGTGTCCGTGAAACTGTATGGGGGAAAAACACCACTACCAACCGATATTCAGGATAATGGCCCCTGAGATTTTCTATCGAGGCCGTAATTTCACTCGGATGATGAGCATAATCATTGATATAGATCACATCATCAATTTCAAACAATGGTTCTATGCGGCCAGCACACCCAGGGAAGGAGGAGTTTTCAGCCAATAACGCCGGAAGGATAGGATTGCTAAGGAGTTGGGGCAAATCAAAAGCCACATGGTCCCTCTGTAATAGTATGCAGGAACCAAAAATCGCCGCTCCTATCAAATCGAGAGTAAGGGGAATCGAAGCATATGGTGTCAGGTACACTCCCTTTAGGGGTTGTAACTGATACGCCCGCTCTTCCACATATTCGAGGCGCAACAGACTGGAGGGATGCTCTCCATAGGTAATGAGCACAAGGTCGGGACGTTCTACCCGTGTCCAGTCAATTAAAGCACGGCTTGAGGCAGAATCGGTGCCGCAGACTACCAAACCTTGGGCGGGAAGAGAAAAAAGTAGTTTTTTAAAGGATTCAAGGGTCTGTTCTTCATCTTTGAACCAATCGGGATGATCATGTTCAATAGTAACAACCAAAACTCCTTGGATTGTATATGCAAGAAAATGATCGCGATATTCACAGGCTTCAAGAATACATATAGTCTCATCATCTAGCTTAAAAGGGGTTATCTCTCCTCTAAGATGCGATCCGTATAAAGCAAGGTAGGAGAGCCCGGTTTTTTGCAGTATCCAATCGAGACTCCCACTTGCCGTAGTTTTTCCATGAGTACCAGCAACTCCGAAAGTTGGTAGGGTTTGGCTTAACTGTGCAATAAATTGAGGATAACTGAACAAAGGAATATCATGGTGTAGGGCCCACTCTATCTGTTCATTTGTACTATAGGCAGCACTATAAATTACCATAGAACAGTCGGGTGGAATAACTTCAGCGGTAAAGGTCTCAAACCAAGAAATATTGGCAGTTCTCAGGATCACCTCTGTGGCAAATTGCTCAGGGACATCTGAGCCGGTCACATGTACTCCAATTTGAGCAAGCTTACAAGCCAAGGTGGCCATCCCTGTCCCCTTGATGCCCACTAAAAAGAGTTTTTTATCCTGTAGATTAGTGAGGAAACCCATTATCTGCTCCCCCTTAAAAGAAAAAAGACTGCCCTATAACGACAGCCTCATTCTGTTCAACAAGCAATATTATTTTGCGTTTTTTAGGGTTGCGTTGCATTGCTTGCAAACCATCGATTTTGTTCCGTCAATTTCTTGTTCATATAAAACTTTAATTGCTGTTCGTTTGCAAACAGGACAATCGCCTCGACCTTGGGATTTTTGATCTCTGATACCGGCTCCTCTATGTGCTTTAGCCATGAAATACTCCTTAAAAACTGGAAATCAATACGGTATGACTATAGTGAGCAAGGAAAAGATTGTCAAGCGTTGGACAATAGTTATCCCCCTATCACCTC
>CAZGDR010000035.1:0-19198 GCA_964524755.1 uncultured Spirochaetaceae bacterium | reverse complement strand
ATTTCTCATATCAGTTTTGCGCGAGCTCCATTGACACCTCGGTAAGAAAACTATTAAATGAAGTTGTAACGAGTTGTGAAGTTATTGTTGCTTACTCGTGGCTATAGAGCATGAGAGTGAGTAGATTTGTTTATTGGTAGTTGAGCGAAGGGAAGGATGCGGTCTTCTTTTGTGGGAAATCTAATAATCCGCAATAGTGTATGAGGTAAGAGATGGGAGTTCGTGGGGAAGTTTTTTCAACTAGGTTGAATACAAAGGATAGAACGTATTTTTTCAATGTAAAAGAGAATGTATATGGAGATTTATTCTTGAATATTGTCGAGAGTAAAGGCACTGAGGGTGGGGAAGGGCGATTCATCCGTCAATCCATTTTAATCTACCAAGAAGACCTTGGGGAATTTGTCAAAGAATTTCAAAAGACCCTCGACTTCATAAAACAAAGTAAGTCTTAATAGCGGAACGTAAGACGCTGAATAGGGCTAGGCCCAAATTCATAGCAAGCTTGTTTGTGGGCTTTTGTAGGATATCCTTTATGGGTGGCATAGCCCCATTGAGGATATCGTTTCCCTAGGTGTTGCATGAGACGATCGCGAGCCGTTTTGGCTAAAATAGAAGCGGCCATGATTTCAAAGACACTATCATCCCCTTTTATGATAGCTTGACAGGGAGCATTGATGTCTGGTGTTTTGTTACCATCAATAAGCACTAGATCACATGCAATGCTACTCTTCTCAATTTTATGAAATGCCCGCTGCATGGCATTGAGAGTGGCTTGGAGAATGTTCACTTGATCTATTTCCCTATTACTTGCCCAGGCAACTGACCACGCTAAAGCGAGTTCTTTAATTTTAATTTCAGCTTGTTCTCGTTTCTTCTGACTTAATTTTTTTGAGTCAGCCAATATCTCAAAAGGGAAGTCTTTGGGGAGTATAACAGCTGCTGCACAAACAGGCCCAGCTATGGGGCCTCGCCCTGCTTCATCAATACCACATATTTGAATCATAGGTAGAGGGTAAAGATGTCGAGGTAATTTGTCAATTAAGAGCTTGTATGTTATACTCCTAGATGTAGACAGTCTAGCCTTTGTTCAAGGTGTGAACAAGAGCTTTCTGCTTCAATGTATGCTGCAACAGTGGGAGAATTCATTGTTCCTAAAAAGCCTTGAATTATATGGATTTAAATCGTTTGCTGATAAAACCCGTCTGGAATTTTCCGACGGGATTACTTCGTTGCTCGGCCCAAATGGATGTGGGAAGAGTAATATTGTTGATGCTATTAAATGGGTACTCGGAGAACAATCCACAAAAACCCTTCGGGCTGGAAAGATGGAAGATGTGATCTTTAATGGTACCGAAGCTAGAAAAGCTTTAAATGTGGCTGAAGTCACCTTAGTTATTAGTAATGAAGATGGACTGTTACCCATTGAACACGCTGAGGTTGAGATAAAAAGGCGCCTCTTTCGTACAGGAGAGAGTGAATTCTACATAAACCGCAACTTAGTTCGCCTGCGTGATATCCGTGAACTATTCTTTGATACTGGAATTGGCAAAACAGCTTACTCCATCTTGGAACAAGGCAAAATTGACCAAATTCTCAGTAATCGACCCGAAGACCGGCGTTATATCTTTGAAGAAGCAGCTGGTATTACCCGCTATAAACAGAAAAGTTTAGAGGCGGGGCGTAAATTAGAGCGAACTGAAGAAAATATTGAACAAGTAGAAACCCTGTTAAGCGAGATTAAACGGCAATACGATACCCGTAAATCACAAGCTTCTAAAGTAATCCGATATCGTGAATTAGAGAAAGAACTAACGAGTACTGAAGTTGATTTACAACTCTCCACAATAAAGAGCTTTCTATTAGTTCGAGACCACCGAACAAAAGAAATTGAAACATCTCGAGAAGCATACACACAACTTAAGGATGAGATAGCAGAGAAGACAGCATATTTGGAAAATGAGCAAAATGAAATACGTCGCCAGGCTGAAATAAGAGTCACTATTCAAACTCGTATTCAGCGCCTTGAAGAACAACTGAATGGAAAAAAGGATCAATTAGAATTACTAAAACAACGCTATCGTGATTTCTTGCGGAGTAAAGAAGAGGCCGATGGTAGGGCACAACAGATCCTTGAACGCATTGAACGTGATGAATTAGAGTTAGAAAACCAACGAGATTTTGCGGAATCTATAATTGAAAAAATAGAAGATCTAAAAGTCCGTATAGCAGAACATGATAAACAACTCCTTATTACTCAAGAATCGATTAAATCTCACGATGCTGAAATTGAAGAACGAGAACAGGCTATTGTAATAGAAGAAGAATCCCAAAAGGAACTGGGGGATACATTACAAAAATTAATCGATCTGATTTTTGTGGAGCTCGATGACAAACTGAAAGGATATTCCTTAGCTGCCCGCGAAAAGGCCGAAACAGATTTTCTTGCACGGTTGGAACAATTACACAAACTCCTTCAAGAAAGAAAAGGCTATGGTAAAACCTTACAGATGGTTATAAAAGGTAATACAACGGATAATGAAGCGGTCGTGCTAGAATGGAATCGGGTGTTTGATGATTTAGCGAAGAGTGTAGCATCATTAAAAAGCCATTTTGACCATTACCGAGCAACATTACCCGATTTCATTGATGAATTTATTGCTCCACAAGGTATAATCACCCAAAAGCACACCATAGATCAGCAATTACTAAATTCACGTACGAATATGACCAAGCACCGAGAGGCTATCCAAACTCTGCGTGAGGAAAAGGCTGATTTAGTCGAGTTACTTGAACAATACCGGGAACATTCAACTCAGTTACGCGTTTCCCTAGGAGAATATACTACCCGAAGTGTTAGTATAAAGAACCTAATTGAGAGTTTAGAAAAAAATAGATTAGAGCAAGAATACTTACATAGTGATGCTCTCCGTGATGCTCAAGTTGCTAGTGAACGAGTTACACAGGCAACTAATCAAATGGCTGAAGTGCGTGATGATCAACAACGCATTGAAGAAGAGAAGGATTCCCTAGAAGGTCAATTAGTGGAGATCATTGAGGTTATTGAACGGGAGAACGAACGTATTAGCGGCGAAAGAGGCAAGATGAATCAACGCTATACTGATTTGCATGAACTACGGGCTACCGTCGATAAACTTAGTTATCATATTGAATCCATCAATGAACAAGTCCAAGGGGTCTATATGACCTTTTTCGATACTTATGGGAAGAGCTTAAAAGAATATGATGAGCGACTTGAACTCGAGCTAGAAGATGTATCTATATTACGGGAGCGCCTGGGACGAATTAAAAAGCAAATCCAGCAGATGGGATATATTAACCATATGGCTGAAGAGGAATTTGCTGAAATTAAAGAGCGCTATGAATTTTTATCTCATCAGATGAATGATTTGGAGAAAGCTAAAAGAGACCTTACCCAGGTAATAGAGGAGATCAAAAAGAGGTCAGAACAACTATTCCTCGATTCGTACCAAAAGATACGGGTGAATTTTCAGGAAATGTTCCACCGTATGTTTGGTGGTGGTCGAGCCGAGTTACGCTTGCTTGATCCTGAGAATGTCTTGGAGAGCGGTATCGATATTTTGGCCCAACCACCAGGGAAAAAGCTCGATCGTCTGGCCCCTTTGTCAGGTGGAGAGAAATCCTTGACTGCGGTAGCCTTGCTCTTTGCAACCTACAAAGTAAAACCTTCTCCATTTTGTATTCTAGATGAAATCGATGCATCCTTGGATGATCGTAATATAGGGTTCTTTTTGAATGTGCTTGAAGATTTTAGTGCTGATTCCCAGTTTATCATCATTACCCATAATAGACATACTGTCTTGGGCTCAAAAACCCTTTTAGGGGTGACCATGCAAGAACGGGGAATATCAAAAGCAATAAGTTATCGGATGGGCTGGGAAGCCGATCAGGATGTGATTCATTCAGTACAGGTTGACACTGGTTTGGGTAATACAGTATAAATCTTTACTGGAACGAAGATAAATGTGGATGGATAATGTTTGATTCAATAAGTGAAAAATTTGCAGGAATTGTCAGGTCGTTTAGCGGCAAGACAAGAATAACAGAGAAAAATATACAAGACGCAATCGAAGAGATTAAGATGGCATTGCTTGAAGCGGATGTCAATCTTCGTGTCGTCCGTCGTTTCATCAATCGGACTATGGAAGAGGCTACCGGTGAGAAGGTGCTTAAATCTATAGATCCAGGCCAGCAATTTATAAAAATCATCTATGATAAAATGGTACAATTGCTTGGCGATGAAGAGAGTCAGAACTTACAGCTGAAAGGCCCAGATACTACTTCCGTTATTCTCATGATGGGATTACAGGGTTCTGGTAAAACCACCACCGCCGCCAAACTCGCAGCGCGCCTTAAAAAAGAGGGTCGCCGACCAATGCTAGTGGCGGCAGACTTAGTCCGCCCAGCTGCTGTTTTACAGTTACAGGTACTAGGGGAGCAGATTGATGTTCCGGTGTATACCGAAGAGACCAAAGATCCCGTCAAGGTAGCTCGTAATGCTTTGGCTAAGGCCAAAAGTGAACAATACAATGTCTTGATCGTTGATACATCAGGACGCATGCACCTAGATGAAAAGATGATGGATGAGATTATGCGCATCCATCGTGCTATCACTCCAGATGAGACTTTATTTGTAGCGGATGCCATGACTGGGCAGAATGCGGTTACGATTGCCCAAGAATTTGAAGAAAAAGTTGGTATCTCTGGTGTTATATTAAGTAAATTCGATTCTGACACCCGGGGTGGCGCAGCTCTATCGTTACGTTCAATTGTGGGAAAACCCATCAAGTTTATTGGTGTTGGTGAAAAGACAGAAGATTTAGAACCATTTTATCCTGACCGGATGGCTTCCCGTATATTAGGAATGGGGGATGTCGTTTCTCTCGTAGAAAAGGCCCAGGAAACCATCGATGTAGCCGAAGCAGAGCGGATGCAGGAAAAAATGTCCAAAAATACATTTGACCTGCACGATTATCTTGACCAAATTGAGAGAATGAATAAGATGGGGTCAATAGACAAACTTATCGATATGATTCCCGGTGCAAAGGGTACTGTAAGTGAAGATGATATTGACACCGCAGAATTAGCACGTGAAAAGGCAATAATCCAATCGATGACCTATGCGGAAAGGTCAAATTACCGTATACTGGGTCCGACCCGCCGAAAACGAATTGCAGCGGGGAGTGGAACTGCAGTATACGATGTAAATCGGATGATTAAAAAGTTTGAAAAAATGCGGCTTACTATGAAAAAGTTCGCAAAGAATAAAAAATACCAAGCTTCAATGTTGAAACACATGGGTATGTAGTTGCGTTGAGCAGGAGGAAGTTGTGAGTACGAGTATCAGGTTAAAGAGGTTCGGATCTAAAAGAAGACCTTACTATCGTTTGATTGTTATCGATTCTAAAGCGGCAAGAGACAGCCGGTCGATAGAAGAAGTTGGACAGTATCATCCTATTGAGGCTGAAGACAAACAGGTCGTTCTTAAAGAAGATCGCATTAAAGAGTGGATTGCTAAGGGTGCTCAACCCTCAGCTACGGTGAAGAAACTTCTCAATAAACACCAAATCACACTGACCAGAACTCAAGAATAAGTCGGAGGTAAGGTCGTGGAAAAGGATCTTGTTGAATATATTGCAAAATCACTGGTCGACCAACCGGATGAAGTTTCTGTACATCTTATAGAAGGGGAGCAATCAACCATAGTTGAGTTGAAAGTTGCCGCTGATGATGTTGGTAAAGTAATTGGCAAGCAGGGGCGGATCGCCAATGCAGTGCGTGTAATTCTTAGTGCTTCGGCAGCAAAGAGTGGCAAACACGTCCAGCTAGAAATTCTTGACTGATGGACTATCTTGCAACAGGGGTTCTTAAAGGGCCCCATGGCATATTGGGGTTCATGAAACTTCATACTTATTCTCAGGAATTTGAACATCTTACCCACATGGAGAGGATTACATTACGCAAGGGTGATTCGTCTTGTGAGATGGAAATTGAATCTATCGGGCCCAAAGGGAAAGAAATCCTTATTAAATTTAAAGGAATTGATACTCCTGAAGTAGCACGAAGATATAATGGGTATGAACTTTGGATTCCGCGGGAGACAGCCGTAGACCTAGAAGCTGGAGAATACTATGTAGCTGACTTGGCGCAATGTTCTTTGCTAGTAGCTGGAGCATTAGTGGGTACGGTTGTAGGAGTGATCGATGGACCGCAAGCTTTATTGCTTGAAATAGAGGCTAAGAAGGATAACAAACGGTATCTGGTTCCCTTTATGAAGCAATATATAGGCACGGTCGATGTGAAGCGCAAGGAGATGGAACTGTTGGTTCCAGAACTGCTTACATGAATTTTGATATTGTCACGTTATTTCCTGAGATCATCGAAGCTTTTTTTACTAACTCCATCATGGCTAGAAGTGTCCAGAGTGGAGCTATTTCCTATAATTTGATAAACTTTCGTGATTGGGCGCAAGATAAGCATAAAAGTTGTGATGATGCTCCCTACGGCGGCGGTGCTGGTATGGTTATTAAACCTGAACCTTTGGGTCGAGCTTTAGAGGCTATAACGGCAAAAGATAAACGGGTAATCTACCCCACGCCGAGTGGGAAGCCTTTTACACAACGGTATGCGCGTGAGCTAAGTTGTGAAGAGAATTTGGTCATTATTTGTGGACGGTATGAAGGTATTGACCAAAGAATAATTGACCTGTATGTTGATGACGAGATTTGTATAGGTGATTACGTAATTTCGTCTGGAGAAGTAGCTGCATTGGTTGTTGTTGATGCGGTATACCGTCTACTCGATGGTGTGATCAGTGGCGAATCGCTACTTGAGGAGAGTTTTACCGATGGATTATTAGAATATCCTCAGTATACTCGACCTGAAACCTATTGCGGAATTTCCGTTCCTGAGATACTATTGTCGGGACATCACGCACGTATTGAGCAGTGGCGCCTAAAAAAGCGGTTAGAGAAGACACTTGTCAATCGACCCGACTTATTGGATACTGCTGAATTGAACGCAACGGAAAGACAGATACTAACTGAATTGAAACCATATGTGGCGAAGGGGACTGAAGAAAATGGATATAATGAGAGCAATTGAAACAGATCAAATGAAAGATAACGCGGAAAATTTCCATGTTGGTGATACTGTAAAGGTTCATTTCACTATTAAAGAAGGTGAAAAAGAACGCATACAGGTATATGAAGGGTTAGTTATAGCCCTTAATCACAGTGGTATTCGCCGAACTTTTACTGTACGCAAAAATTCTTATGGTGTAGGGGTAGAAAGAATTTTCCCACTCCATTCACCACGAATTGAGAAGGTAGATGTTGTCCGACGTGGTAGGGTACGAAGAGCTAAGCTCTACTATATCCGCTCTAAGGTTGGAAAAGCTGCCAAAGTACCAGAACTTGTTATAAGAAAGAAATAGTAAGCTATGCTGAATAGGTAAAAAGGACAGTTGTCTTGGACTCCTGTCCTTTTTAAGTTTCAAATATCCACTCTTCCCTTTTTATTATATATGAGACACAATTACGGTATAATTTGAGCTATGCCAATTAAGAGATTTGAATGAAGGGAGCATTGATGGAGAACGAAACCAGTAAAAAAGAACTTTTACAAAGTCCTAATCGTCCTGTAAAACGTAATGAAAATAAACGTAAAAAGCGTCGACAGAGTCGGAGCAGTAAGGCGAAAAAGCCTGAGACTGCACCAATAGTAGCTGAGAAGAGGAAAAGGTCAGGTAAACGCCAGCATCCAATAGTGGTACCTAAAGTTCACGAACCCTTGCCTGTATGTACTATCTGCGATAAGCCCATTGATGCCATAGCTCAAGCTATTAGTGGTTTAGAAGAGGGTACTTTCAGCCATTTTGATTGTGTATTAAGAAAAATAGCTGATGATGAACGCCTTTTGCCACATCAGAAAGTGAGTTATATAGGTCGTGGTGTTTTTGCTATTGTTGAAACAGACTCAGAAGGGAACTTTCAATTTGTAAAACGGATACCGTATGAGACTCCAGAAATGTTTCAATCCATGCAACGTTATGTAGAAGGACGCAAACAATGAAAACACAACATACCAGCATCAAAGCGATGCTCCCAGGAACTTTTGATCCCCCTACGAATGGACATTTAAATTTAATTGAACGATCAGCACGACTGTTTAGTCAATTAGATATTGTCGTTGCCGATAATATTAGTAAGAAATGTCTTTTCACTGGAGAAGAGAGGATGGAGATGCTTCGCGAGATGCTGCTTCCTTACCCTCATGTTCGTGTGGTTGCTTGGGATGGCTTGGTCGTCGACTATGCTCGACAAGAGGGTATCCAGGTAATGATTCGTGGTGTACGAGCTCTGGTAGATTTTGGCTATGAATTCGAACTTGCGATGACCAATAAGCAATTGAACCCCCAATTAGAAGTAATGTTTATGCCGACAGATCCGAACTACTTTGTTCTCCGGTCGTCAGCAATTAAAGAGATTGCTGCCTTTGGAGCCGACATTTCCAGTATGGTTCCTCCATCTGTAGCTGAAAAACTGAAAAAGAAAATCAATCAGAAGAATTAAAAGCTTTCTGAGTTGTTGACATAATTAGTGGATTTCGTTATTCTCACTAAAGCATATTTGCGATTTGATTTAAAGAGGTTAAAATATGGCAGTACCTAAACAAAAGACATCGAAGGCACGTTCTGCTTCTCGCAAGGCGGCTAATATGCGCCTAGCAACCCCCACACTTACCGTGTGTGGTACTTGTGGCAACCTAGTGGTTCCACATCGTGTGTGCCCGAAATGTGGATTTTACCGTGGAAAACAAGTAATAGACCAAGAGAAGATGGCGTAACGCTTTGTTACCCCATTCTTTTAGGAGGATATAATATGGATTCAAATGCAGTATTTGAGAAAGTAAAAAGTTTGATCGCCGAGAAATTGGAGATTGAAGATAGTAAAATAACACTCGACTCTTCTTTTAGAAAGGATCTCGGTGCTGATAGCCTTGATACTTACGAATTGGTGTATGCCATTGAAGAAGAAATGGGAGTTTCGATTCCTGATGAGAAAGCGAATGAATTTGAAACAGTTCGTGATGCTGTCGACTTCCTTGCTAAGCTCTTGAAATAATAAAATCTAATATGTCTGTGTTTATAAAGACATCTTCATATGGAAAAGCTCCCGAAATCTCACAGGAGAGAAAACGGGAGCTTTCATTATTTCAAAAGCAAGCTACTATTAAGTTCAAGAATCTTGAATTATTAAATCTTGCCTTTTGTCACCGCTCTTTTGCTAATGAGAGTCCGCATGATGTCGATAATAATGAACGTTTAGAATTCTTAGGCGACAGCGTCCTCGGTCTCATTGTATCTGACTGGCTATTTGTCCATTTGCCAGATATGGATGAGGGAGATTTTTCACGTATAAAATCCTTTGTGGTGAGTGAAGACAGTTTAGCTGTGATTGCCAAAAAATTGAGAGTTGATAACTTCATCCTTATAGGTAAAGGTGAGGAGTTTTCGGGTGGGCGTTCAAAAAAAGCACTCTTGGCTGATTGCATGGAGGCTATTTTTGGAGCTTATTATCTTGATTCTGGTTTTAGAGCTGCGACTGATCTTGTCCAACGGTTATTGATACCGGAGATTAAAGTTGTTTTGGCCAATAAACATCGTAAAGATTATAAGACCATGTTACAGGAATATGCACAAAAACGGTATAAAACATATCCGCGCTATGAAGTAGTCAAGAAAACCGGCCCTGAGCATGATAATACTTTTTGGGTCAAAGTCACTATCCATAAAACGGTATATGGTCCTGCAGTTGGGAATAATAAGAAAGAGGGTGAACAGGCTGTTGCAAAAATTGCATACGAAGAGCTTGTCGGCGAATAAAGTTGCTAGATGTGTATCCTAGTTTCATAAAAATTCTTAGCAATGGTAAGCAAAGTTTCTCGATTATTCTGTAGGGGATCATCTAACACGGTCTCTAACAATTCTTCTAACACACGCCCCATGTGCGGCCCTCTTGGAATTGAGAGATCTGCCAAGTCATTCCCATTTACTGCCAGGTCCTTAATAGTAAGCGCATTGCTCTCTTTCAAGACCTGATCAATTCGCTCTCGTAGCTCAATTAATGATTCTGGATAAGAGAATCCATGGATCGCCTTCTGATCCGCCATTCTAAGGTCAAAAAGATCTTCCATTGCCTCCAGACCTACTCGGTTGATGAACCTGCGTACGGCTCCATCGGTCCAGTCGGGTGTGTAGTGAAACATATGATGACGAATGAGATTTGTCACTCTATTCTTTTCTTCATTAGAACACTTTAAACGTTCCATAATGGTCAAAGCCATCTGTTCTGAGTGTATTTCATGTTGATAAAAGGTCACTTCTTTGTTGGGGAGCTTTTGGCGAGCTGGAACCTTCCCTATATCATGCAGTAATGCCGCTAAGCGCACGAGAGGCTTGGTTTGAGGGGCTGCATCACAGCAATACATGTTATGGAGCATAATGTCGTGCTGGTGAGCACCTTTCTGCATGATGCCACTACCTGCCTTTAATTCAGGTAGGATAATTTCTAATGCATCACAAGCATCTAAAGATAATAACCCTACAGAGGGAACTGGGCTGTCCAGAATATTGAAAAGTTCGGTGCGAATGCGTTCTCCCGAAACTGAAGTGAGGCGAGAGGAGAGGGTCTTCATAGCCCGTAACGTACGCTCTTCAATCACAAAGTTTAATTGGGACGCAAGGCGGCAAGCTCTCATAATACGGAGAGCATCTTCGGTAAATCGTTGCATTGGATCGCCAATAGCACGAATGGTCTTGTTTTTAAGATCTGATATACCATGATGTAAATCAGTGAGCTCTCCCGAAGAAGCGTCTATAGCTAGGGCATTAATAGTGAAATCACGTCGTTTTAAGTCTTCTTCTAGTGAGCGGACAAAGGTGATGGAGGAGGGGTGACGCAAATCGTGATATTCACCATCAATTCTAAAGGTTGTAACCTCATGTGATTCGCCTTTAAATAAGACTGTGACGGTGCCATGTTTTAGGCCTGTCGGAATAACTTTATGAAATAATTGCATAACCTCAGTGGGGAGGGCATCCGTTGCAAAGTCATAGTCGTGACTAGTATAACCAGCATAATAATCTCTCACAGCTCCTCCCACGATATAGAGGGAGTACCCAGCTTTAAAAAAATGGGCAGCAAATTGTTTTATTGATTGAGGGATCGGGAATTTTTCCATAGCCAATGCTAGCTGTCCTTCACTACTATTGTCAATACAGATTGAATATAAGAGGTAAAATGTCTATAGTAAGCCTTATGGTTACCATCATCGTGTTTGATGTAGGCCTTATTCTAAGAGTGTAGGAGTTCTAGTGATGTTTAATCCGGTCGATCCGAAAACAGATTTCCCGAAAATGGAAGAAAAAATCCAGAAGTTCTGGGAAGATAATTCTATTTACCAAAAATCGGTGGACTCAAGAAGTGCAGACAATGAGTATGTATTCTATGATGGCCCCCCATTTGCAACTGGACTGCCCCATTTTGGGCATCTTGTTCCGGGAACTATTAAAGATCTTTATCCTCGGTATCAGACCATGAAAGGACGACGGGTAAACCGCCGTTTTGGGTGGGATTGCCATGGATTACCAGTCGAATACGAAATTCAAAAATCCTTAAACCTCAAAGGTCATAAAGAGATTGAGGAGTATGGGGTTGCTAAATTTAACGAACATTGTCGTTCCATTGTATTGCGTTACACCTCAGAATGGAAATCTACAATTAACCGCATGGGACGCTGGGTCGATTTTGAAAATGATTATAAGACGATGGATACCGATTATATGGAATCTATCTGGTGGGTCTTTAAAACCCTTTATGACCGGGGTTTAATTTATCAAGGCTATAACATTATGCCTTACAGCCCAGCTTTAGCTACACCACTTTCAAACTTTGAAGTAAACTTAGGTGGCTACCAGGATGTCGTTGACCAAGCTATTACGGTCAGGTTTAAAGTAGTTGAGCAGGTCGATACCTATTTCTTAGCTTGGACAACTACCCCGTGGACATTACCATCTAACCTCGCTTTAGCTTTAGGTCCCAATATTGCCTATGTAAAGATTAAAGACCTTGCTGAAGATGTCTTCTACATTCTGGGAGAAGAACGGTTAGGTGATTATTATAAAGATGCTGAAGAATATGAAATTGTAGAGCGTTATACAGGGAATCAGTTGGCAGATATTGCCTATGAACCATTATTTCCCTTCTTTGCTCACCTAAAAGAAAAGGGTGCCTTCATTACTGTTTTGGGTGATTACGTAACGGTAAGTGATGGTAGTGGAATCGTCCATACCGCTCCCGGTTTTGGTGAAGATGACTATCAGGTTCTCCGTGACACCGATATCCCAGTTGTGTGTCCTATAGATGATGATGCGAAGTTTACGAGTGAAGTCCCTCTGTGGGAAGGGGTGTTTGTCAAAGATGCTGATGCCTCTATTATCACTTGGCTCAAAGATAACAATAAACTGGTAAAGAGAGAAAATTATCTGCACAGCTATCCCTTCTGCTATCGCACACATAAGCCGCTCATTTATAGGGCTATGGAGTCGTGGTTCGTAGATATCTCTAAAATTAAAGATTCTATGTTGGCCGCCAACGAACAAATCACTTGGATGCCTGCCCACTTGAAGCATGGTCGTTTTGGAAAATGGTTAGAAGGGGCTCGAGATTGGGCTATCAGCCGTAACCGATTCTGGGGAAATCCCATTCCCATTTGGAAATGTGACAACTCCGATTATATTGAAGTGATCGGCTCAATTGCAGAATTAGAAGAGAAAAGTGGTGTTCGAGTTACCGATTTGCACAAACATTTTGTCGATGAGATAACATGGCCTAGCCCTGATGGTAAAGGCACTATGCGCCGTATTAGCGAAGTACTTGACTGTTGGTTTGAATCAGGCTCTATGCCCTATGCTCAAAATCATTATCCATTTGAAAATAAAGAGTTTGTGGAACAACATTTCCCTGGCGATTTTATTTGCGAAGGACTGGATCAGACACGAGGCTGGTTTTACACTCTCGTCGTTATTGGAGCGGCCTTATTTGATAAACCTGCTTTCTATAATTGTGTTACCAACGGTATCGTGTTAAATGTAGATGGCAAAAAGATGTCAAAATCTTTAAAGAACTATTCAGATCCTATGGATATAGTGAATCAGTATGGTGCTGATGCACTCCGTTTTGCACTCATGAATAGTGCGGTTACTCGGGCAGAGGACCTTAAATTCTCTGAAGATGGTGTAAAAGAGGTATTGAAGACCCTAATCATTCCTCTCTGGAATGCTTACTCATTCTTTGTCACCTATGCCAATATAGATAATTATGAACCCTCTGAGACCGCATTTAAAGATCTTACTAATCCTATGGATCGTTGGATTGTCTCCGCCAGTGAAGCCTTAATCGAAGAAGTCACTAGGGCTTGGGACAATTATGAGACGCAAAATGCATGTCAGGCGATAGTCTCATTTTTAGATTCGTTGAATAATTGGTATATCCGTCGTAGTCGAAGACGCTTTTGGCGTTCTGAGAATGATGCAGATAAGAAAATGGCCTACGACACTCTCTACAGAGTGCTCATGACCGTCATTAAAACTGCAGCACCAGTAATTCCTTTCACTACAGAAGAGATTTATCTGAACCTAAAAACAAGTGATGGGGCTGAGTCGATACATCTGTGTGATTTTCCAGTGTATGATGCCAAACAGCGAGATTTGGTGCTTGAGCAGAAAATGGCTCTTACTCGGCAGGCCATTACTATGGGACGTTCACTCCGTAGTTCCCATGCAATAAAAATACGCCAACCGTTAGAGAAACTCTTTTTAGTTACTCGAGATGCTGATGAACGTGAGATCTTAGATTCCATGCGCTCGATCATTAAACAAGAGTTAAATGTAAAAGGAGTCTCGATCCAAGCTGATGAAACTAGCTTAGTTTCGTACCAAGCCAAGGCTAATTTTAAGGTGCTTGGGCGTCAGTTAGGTAAAAACATGAAAGAAGTTGCGGCACAAATTCAACTCCTTCCCAGTGAGACTGTGGCGACACTGCTGGATGGCAAGAAAATTACTATCGATTATAAAGAGGGCGAAATTGAGATTGGTCTTGATGATATTGTTATTCAGCGCTCTGAATTAGAAGACTTGAAAGTAGTTAATGAAGGGCAATTAACGGTTGGATTTGATACTAAGATTACCCACAGCCTGTTGTTAGAAGGAATAGCCCGTGATATCGTACGTGCCGTTCAAAATCTTCGCAAAGAGCAGGGCTTTGATGTTGCCGACAGAATCATGTTACAAGTATTTGGCGATGCCATGGTGAAGGAAGCATTTACTGCTTTTGAAGCATATATCGCCCGTGAGACTTTAGCTAACACGGTTGTTTTCGATGATTCACCGGAAGCTTCCGAGATTCCTTGTGGTGAGACTGTTGCCCGAATTACAGTAACGAGGTAAGGCGGTTGTGAATTTGAAAAGGGGAGTTTTAGGTCTTCTCATTATGGTGAGTTTGACCTCTTGTGTGCACAAGAGCCCCTTTTCTAAAGAGTACTATTTTCAAGCTATGGGCGATCCTGGAGAGATTGTGGTAACAGTCGATACCAGCTCTCCAGAAAGATTGCCTCAATCATTGACGATGGTAGAGGACGCTACGTTCACGGATTTGTTAGGACGTATTGATCGCCTTTCAATCAATTTATATGATACTTCTTCTTCACCCGTTAGTGATACAATTCTCACTCCTGAGGATCTCTCTTCTTATGCCTTTTATGGGGCGCTAGAAGGTAATATTCCAGCTTTTCTTACCAATTCAGCCTTACTGTGGAACTCGGATTGGGAGAAAGTGGAAGAGGGAAATATCCGTTATTACCATAATGAGTGGTTAGGCCTTGATGTCTATGCACCTAAAAGTGGGTTATTACTCTTTGCTAGTGATAATTACCTACGAGCTTATCAGGAGACTTACAAAGAACGTAAAACTAAAATACCTAAAGGTTTAGCTGATCGGATGGCTAATTCTCTATTCGGATTTTATATTGCTAGTCCTCAAGCAATGCTTGATGTAGGTATTGCTTTACCAGAAACAGTACTACCTCATATTGCTTCAATGGTCTTAGTTATTGAAGAAAATGGTCAACAATCCTTTGTTTTAGGGGGAATTCTTACTATGCAGAGTGCTAAGTTGGCTAATACCCTTTCAATTTTATTAAAAAGTTCGTATATTTCTGACAAACGGCGTAACAAAGAGCCTCTCGGGGATTTGACAAATCTTTTCATCTTGGAAGATGATGTTGTTTATATACATGACATTGTCTTGTCTGAAGAACAATTTGCCTCATTCTCGACCATATTTGGGACGCTGGCATCATTGACTAAAGGAGAAATACGATAATGCCCATGTATGAATATGCTTGTGATTCCTGCAATTTGCAACTTGAGGTTGAACAGAGTATGAAAGACGATCCCATTACCATATGTCCTGAATGTAAAGGAGCATTACGTCGAGTTTTCAGTCCCAATTCAATTATCTTTAAAGGAAGTGGTTTCTATAGTACTGATTCCCGTGCTGCCTGTGAAAAACCAAAAGCAGCTGAATCGAGTGCTTGTGCCACGTGCCCTGCAGCAGCAACTGCTGGTTCATCTTCTTCATAATTCAAACACCTCGGCTTGCGATAAAGCTTGTTCAAGCAATCCTTCAATTTCCATTTTTGCGTAGTTAGCTTGGAGGATTGCCGTATTTGGACGAACCAATGGATGCTTAGGACTGAAGAGAGTACAACAATCATCATAAGGTAAGATAGAGGTCTCATAAGTTCCAATTTGAATACTTGTGGTCACAATTTCATGTTTATCCATCCCTATTAAAGGTCTGAACACAGGCAAATCTGACATGCTATTAGTAAAAGCAAGGCTCTCTAAGGTTTGAGAGGCGACCTGACTAAGTGCTTCACCCGTTACAATAGCTAAACAATCACGTTTCTTAGCCACCATATTGGCTATGCGCATCATGCAGGCCCGCATTAAGAGAGTATTCTCTTTTTCCTGACTGGTAGCTTTAATATGGAGCTGAACATCGGTAAAAGGGACTACATGTACAGTAAGCCGATTAGTGTAAGGGCTCAGTATACGGGCTAAGGAGAGCACTTTCTCTTTGGCTTCATCTGAAGTATAGGGGTAGGCATGGTAATAGACGGCCTCAAGCTTTAAGCCACGTTTGGCCATATGATAAGCCGCTACAGGACTATCGATGCCTCCCGATAACATCAACATACCCCGACCAGCTGTCCCGACTGGTAGACCTCCTAGTCCCGATTCGGGAGAACAAAAGAGATAGGCGTGATCGCGGATCTCTACATAGAGTATTTTATCGGGTTCATGGACATCTACTGTTAGGTGGCTTTGAGCTAATAATATTTCATGTCCCAGTTGTGATGAAATGTCATACGACTCTAAAGGGAAGCTTTTATCAGAACGGACAGTCTCTACTTTAAATGTTTTAGTGTTATCTAAAAATGCTGGCTGACTGGTGATCTGTGCTGCAGCTTTGCTGACAGCTTCCATATTCTTAGCACAACGTACAGCTTTAGAGAATCCTACAATACCAAAGGTGGTAGAAAGAGCATTATGAACCAATTCTTCAGGAGCTTCTGCATCAATCTCAATAAAAAAACGTCCCCGTTGGCGTAAGAGGCGATTTTGGAACGGTCGTAATTTCTGTTTAATATTCTCTTTTAATTTACGTTCAAAAAATGCTCGATTTTGACCCTTAAGAGCAATTTCTCCTAGTTTCACGAGGTAAAGTGTCTTATCCATCTATTATTTCCTTTTGTGCAAACCTAATGTTTTAGATTCTTCACCGATAGTTTGTGCTAATTTTTTTATCTCTTCGGCGGTAGTATGATTACTAAATGAAATACGAATGGCTGAGGAGCCTAAAGTAGAACTAAAGCCTGCATTTTGTAACGGTCCTTCGTTTTTATGAGGACTATTATTGGCGCAGGCTGAACCACTTGATACACAAAACCCCTTATCGAATAGAATACGGGTAAAGACTTCAGACGGGAAGTGTTCAACCGCAATAGTTACGATAAAGGGAGTAGCAGAAAGGCCCGAATCGATGGGGGGACTCAACAATGTAACAAACGGATAGGCTCGTAACTCTTGCTCTAAAATGGTACGGAGATGATTCCCTTGTACCATCTTGTGTTCCATATCGAAAAGGGTTTCTTCTAAAGCCTGATTCATAGCAGCTATCGCCGCGAGATGTTCCGTGCCCCCACGTAGCCCTTGTTCTTGACCGCCACCCCGTGATAGAGGTTGAATCGTATTACCCCGTTGGTATAGGAGGCCTGTACCTCGTGGACCTTGGAACTTATGGGCGCTGAAGGAGGCTGAATCTACATCTAACCTATCCAAATTAAAGGGAATTTTCCCAATAGCCTGTACAGCATCACAATGGAAGTGAATGCGGTGTGGTTGTTGCCGTAGCAATTGTGCGATGGCAGAAATGTCCTGAACCGTACCTAACAGATTACTGACTAACATTATGGACACCATTTGTGTGTTGTCGGTAAGAGCAGCTTCTAAAGCTTGAAGGTCTACAAATCCCCCAGGAGCCTTAATGGAGACGACCTCAAAGCCTTTTGTTTCTAAAAAATGACGGTATTGAAGGATCGAACTATGTTCTAAGGTACTGACGATAATACGTCCAGGTTTGCGTTTCCAGAGGAGGGAATTGAGCACGATACTGTTACTCTCCGTGGCTCCAGCAGTATAATATATTTGGGAAGGAGAGACCTGTAACAGAGCAGCTGTTTTTTCTCTTTCTTGAGCGAGACGCTTAGCCGCCTTTTGCCCCTCCTGATGTAAAGATGAAGGATTCCCATAATACTCTAAAGTAATTTGGTTATAGGTATCTAAGGCTTTTTTACTTATTGGCGCAGTCGCTGCCCAATCAAAATAATGCATTTTCATATTACTATCATGTGCTAAAATCAATCCTTTGACAAGAACTTGCCTTGTCTGATATCGCATAACAGAGTATAACAATGGCATGCAAACACTATTTTCTTGTACATTAGGCCCTAAAACAACAGTAGTTCACTTTAGTGAATCAATTCCTAGCATATTTGAAAACGTGGCTTCTTTAACTGGCCAACACCTCTATGTATGTGACTCGCTGACCGCTGCTATGCTCCCTTCTACCGTATTACGAGTTGAACTCACTCGTGGTGAAAGTGCAAAGAACTGGGAAAGTATTGAACATATAGTTACTGTTGCTGAAAGCAATAACTTTGGGCGTGATGACCGTATTATTGCCGTTGGGGGCGGAGTCATTTGTGATGTTGCCGCTTTTGCAGCCTCTATTTATATGCGTGGATGTAATCTCACTCTTATTCCCACCACATTACTCGCTATGGTAGATGCTACCTTAGGCGGTAAAACTGCGATCGATTTAGGGAATATAAAAAATTTAGTAGGTACATTTTATCCTGCACAAGAGATAATTCTCTGCCCTGAGACCTTAGAAACCCTCCCAGATGATGAATATCATAATGGGCTGGGAGAGGTGTTAAAGCATGCCCTCTTAGCACAGAGTGATGATCTATTCCTATTTTTGGAAACACACCATAGGGTTATCCTTGAACGTGATAAGGATAGTTTAAAACCACTATTAGAGAAGTCCCTGCGAGTAAAGAAGTATTATATTGAACAAGATGCACTTGAAGAGCAGGGCGTGCGGGATGCGTTGAATCTAGGACATACCTTTGGCCATGCCCTTGAGTCGGTAGGGAAGCTTTCTCAGTATGCTCATGGAGAAGCGGTGATCTGGGGCATAAAAAAAGCCTTACAGAGTGGTTTACGCTTAAATCTTACCAATCCTGCATTTGCAAAACGTTCCATGGCCCTCTTGGACTTATATGGGTTTGATGTTGATTTTGAGGTATCTGATACGCAGCAGTTTTTAAAAGCCTTACAGAGTGATAAGAAAAAACGTAATGCTACACTTCGCTTTGTAATCATGGAAGATCAAGGACGCTATACACTTATCCCCTTAGAACAATCTCTAATTTTGAGTGTGATCAGTTAATCATCAAAAGAACGCAA
>CAZGDR010000034.1:0-21037 GCA_964524755.1 uncultured Spirochaetaceae bacterium | reverse complement strand
CGATGAAACTCAACAAGTTGAAACCATCGATTTACGTACAACTACTGCTGCAAAACTTCCGTGGCGCATTGATTGGCCCATGCGGTGGGCCTATGAAGATGTCGACTTTGAGCCAGCTGGAAAAGACCACCACAGTGAAGGTGGTTCATTCGATACTTCTAAGCATATTGTGGAAGTATTTGGATCAAAAGCCCCAGTTTCTTTCCAGTACGACTTTATTAGTATCAAAGGGCGGGGAGGAAAGATCTCCTCTTCTTCTGGTGAAGTTGTCAGTCTGCCCGATGTACTTGAAATCTATACTCCAGAAATTACCCGCTACTTATTTGTTGGAACTCGACCAAATAGCGAATTTGCAATCTCCTTCGACCTTGATGTCTTAAAAATCTACGAAGATTACGATACCACTGAACGTATCTATTTCGGCGTGCAGAAAGTCAATGAGAAACGAGAGGCAAGAGAAAAGAGGATTTATGAACTTTCGCAGGTAAAAGATATTCCTACCGAATTATCCTATCAAATACCATTTCGTCATTTGTGTAATCTTTTACAAATTCACAGTGGGGACATTGAAGCGGTAATAACTGGACTTGAAGATGTTACTCCAGGTCAACTAGATCGTCTTCGTCAGCGGTGTGTATGTGCTTGGAACTGGATAACCACCTATTCCCCTGAAGACTTTAGATGGGTATTACGAGGTGAAGATGATCCACTCCAGGAGCTCAATGAGGTTTTTCAAAAAGCCGTGACCGATTTACATGCTACTGTTGTAACATTAGAAGAGTTTGATGAAAAGCAACTGAGTGAAGAGATCTATGCCATTGCAAACCGCTATGAAATAGCACCACCTGAGTTCTTTAAAGGTATTTATAGTGTCTTAATTGATAAAGAACGAGGACCTAAACTAGCTGGGTTTATTAAAACTTGCGGCAAGGAGAAAATTCTCCCCATTTTGGCAAGATATCTTTAAAGAATCCTATCTAGTATAACCTGATTCTTTCTCCATTTAGGTTGGGCCTTCACGCGAAGGTCCAGCTGCAAAGACTTTCCTGGGAATAATCGGCGAATCTCCTTAAATGAAGCTTGCCTGATTTTCTTGATTCCATCGCCACCGCGACCCACCAAAATTCCTTTTTGAGTATCTCGTTCAACAATAATGAAAGCCCGGACCCAGATAGATTGAGCCTCTTCCGAGTACTCTAGATCTGCCACATCCACATAAATGGCATGCGGAATCTCTTCGGTAACCATGGCGATAGCTTTTTCACGGATAATTTCTGCGATACGGAATTCAATTGGTTGATCGGTATAGGTTTCTTCGGGGTAGAGGAGTTCTCCCTCTGGCGCTAATTTGAATAACTCTATCAGCACTTCATCCACCCCCGTATCATCCTTAGCGGAGAGTTCTAAGATGGGAGTAGTGGGGAAGTGAGCAACAAGAAAAGCACGAGCTTCTGCTAGCTCATTAGGTGTGGCTATATCTTTTTTGTTTATTGCAATTACAATGGGAATTTTTGTTTTTTGTAATAGATCTATAATAGCTTGTTCTTCAGCTCCCGCGCTCCGCTTAGCATCAACTACATATAAGATAAGGTCTGAATCCTTAAAGGAAGAACGCGTTGTTTCTTGTAAGCGGAGATTCATTCTCTGTTCACTCATATGATAACCAGGAGTATCGGTTAAAATAAGTTGACCTCTTTGGTCAGTGAAGATACCACGAATTATATTTCGTGTTGTTTGCGGAGTAACGGCGGTAATTGAAACCTTCCGTTCACAGATAGTATTTACAAGGGTTGATTTCCCAGATGAGGGTCGGCCAATTATGGCAACTGTTGCACATTTCATATAGAGACTATAAAGTGAGAAGCTAAAAGAGTAAACAGAGTGACTCTTCGAATAAAGCGGTAATACCTTTTCATTTAGAAGATTGTTCCGTATACTTTGTAAATCTTAAATTACTGGCAATTGGGAGAAAGCAATGGCTGAAAGCGAAAAAAAAGAAAACACCTCCGATGTTGCAATGGAAAAATATCTTAAAACGCGATCAATTATGTTATCGGGAACGATAGATAAAGAGAGCGCTGAGAAAATTATTAAGCAACTACTAATTTTAGAAGCTGAAAATGATGAACCAATCAAAATGTTTATAAATTCTCCCGGCGGTGATGTTGAAGCCGGTTTTGCCATTTATGACATGGCTAAATTTATTAAAAATGAAGTCTATATGATTGGCATGGGATTAGTGGCCAGTGCAGCAACTTTAGTTTTGCTGGCTGTTCCAGCCGAAAGGCGTCTTGGATTACCCAATTCTAGTTATCTTATTCATCAACCAATGAGTAGGATGGAAGGGGTCGCCACTGATATAGAAATCTATGCCAAACAGTTGGAGAAAACACGCGATCGGCTGAATATGATTATTAGCGAACAAACTGGACAACCCCTTGCTGTGGTAGAAAAAGATACAGATCGAGATTATTGGCTCTATGCCGATGAAGCCATAACCTATGGGTTAATTAGTCGAATAATAACGAACAGAGAGGAAATTTAATAGAACTCTCTCTAAACTTGAACTTTCAGCAGTGCTGGGTTAGGGCGGGATAGTGGCAATGGTCCGGACGAAATATTTGTCAGAATCAGAGAAGCGTACTGGGCAAACTAGACTCTACAAGTCTGAGATTTGGAATGGCCTTGGATTTAGTATGCTTGGCGATACCATTGTCTATATTTTAGCGGTCCATTTTGGAGCGGGGAACCTCGCGCTAGGTTATATTGCTTCTGCTATGTACATCGTTGGTTTAATTCTACCAGCGATGTCCCAAGTCTTTCGAAACAAAAATGTAGTCAAATTTCAAACGTTCACGTGGATCCTGCGAGGCCTCGTGTGCCTCCTCTATATACCCCTGTTATGGATGGATGGAGCACCAGCTGTCTTTCTTCTCCTCTTTGTATATACCCTTTTTTGTTGTTTCCGTTTGTTAGGTGTAGTCTTATATGACTACACGTTTAAGACCATTACCTCTAATCGATCACGAGGACGCGTCATTGGTAACATAAATGTAGCTTTTCAAGCTTCAACCATATTTGCTAAATTTATCAATGTTATTGTAACTTCCCTTAAACTTTTTTCAGGAGTTGTTGGCTTAGTTTTTCTGCAAATGATTGGTGTAGTTGCCAATACGCTAGCTGCTTTTCACATTACTAAGATTCCGTGTCGGACGACGATTGAATACCGCAAAGGCCGCACCATGTTTGTCTTATTTAAAGAGACTATGGCCGACCCTATTGCGCGAAATCGCTTGTTTGTCCATTGGGTTTATATGGTGGTAACCGTAGTAATGGGAATGAGTATAGCCTTTTTGACCAAAGAGGTTGGTCTGGCTTCTAATATCATATTTCTTTATACCATTGGGGTGAGTTTAGCAGTCATTGCATCAGGGTCTTTTTGTAAATTCTTTAGTGACCGTCTTGGTTCGCGTCCGCTCATCATTGCCAACGGCTTTGCTTTTATCGTCAGTATGGTGGGGTGGATGGTGGTTCCCATCTCAGCCCATCTCTACTGGTTCTTTGTCTTAGGATTCTTATCGAACTTCTTTCTCAGTGTAATTAACATCCTCATTCGGCGTCTGGTTGCTTCGGTTATCCCTGATGATGAGGGGGTTGGATTCAACTCTATGGTTAATTTCGTGATTGCTTTCCTCGCCCTATTTGGAGGACTTGCCGGTGGAGCACTGGCAACTGAAGGTGCAAAGTTATCTCATAAGTTGACGCTCGGTGGTATTAGCTTGGGTAACTCTTACGTTTTAACTTTTTTACTTACCCTGCTCTTAGGAGTTATAGGATTAATATTTTCAGGAATGTTGAGCGAAAAAGGGAGCTATTCTACTAAAGACGCAACCCAGATTGTGTTTTCTCTACACGGCATTCGTGCTTTTATTAACATTGACCGGTTAGATAAAGCAACCGATCCTGTAAAACGTAAATCATTGCTATTAAGCCTAGGGAAGAACTTAACCGGAGTTGCTACGAGTGAAATTCGCAGTACTTTGGCCTCTCCCTTTTCAAATGATAGAGCTGAAGTTATTCGTGGTTTGTTCGACCGGCCACGGCCGGCCTTGGCCAACGCTCTCATAAAAGATGCCTTTGACACCGACTCTTATACTCAACTTGAATCAATCTTCGCCTTAGGGGCCTTAGCCTATAATGAGAAGGCTGAACAAGCATTAGCCTATCTACTAGAACATGGTACAACCCTGACTCGTTCAACAGCCGCTAAATCGCTCGCTCGTGTAACACGAGATTCGCGTTACCTTTCTCGGGTGGAATCAATAAGTGACTTAGCCGTAAACACCGGTGAAGAACTGAACTTTTTGATTGCCAGAAATATTATGGATAAAGAAGGGACATTCTTAGAAGAACTCTTTCTAGCAGCTCGCAAAGGTAAGAGTGCCACTTTTAGGCAAACCCGTTATGCTGTATTAGCCCATTTTATGAAATTTACCCCCTCGTTAGCTGAATTATATGAGCAAAAGAATCTTGATAGTGAAGACTATTTGTTCGAATTCTTAGAAGAGGCACGAGATGTAGTAGAAATAGACTTACAACGTGTGGCCATTGCCAGTGCTTTTGAACATAGGGAGTGGTCAAGAATTTGGGCAATCTGTTTCTCCATGACACGGAATCTTAGTTTTCGTAATTCTCGTTTACGGCATTTGTACCAAGCTGTAATACAAGCGCAAACTATGCCTCGTGCTCAAACTGATGGTGATGATGCCCTCGCTGCCCTCTATTTTTCTTATCAACTAAAAAATAATTGTGATTAAAGTCGTTAATTGATGCATTTCATCCCCTCCTGAGGTATGTCCTGTAGGGAGGGTACAAGGTGTGCTCAAAATAAAATTGAGTTGGTCGGTTTTAGTTGTCAGCCTCCTTTGTGTATGTGGCTGTGGTTGTAATCTAGATGGGACTGCAGAGAATGCAGATGAGTTAATGGTGATGACTTATAATGTTCAAAATCTATTCGATGCTTATGTGACAGGGAATGAGTACCCCGAATATACTCCAGAAGAAGGGTGGACAGTAGATCAATACAAGATTCGTTTGGGGCGGACTGCGCGAGCTATTACACAAGGGCACAATTCGGTCCCCGATATTGTCGTATTGCAAGAAATTGAACATGCGGGTGTACTTGAAGATTTGTTACACGAATCTTTGGCAGAGAGGGGGTTTCAATGGTATGCAAGTACCAATGATCTAGATTCTGCGATTCAGACAGGAGTTATTAGTCGTTTCCCCATCACGGATGTGCGCATACATGGAGTACAACATCTCCGTTCGGTCTTGGAAGTGACTCTTGATGTGGGGAAAGAGTCGCTTGTACTATTGGCCTTGCATGCTAAATCGAAGCGGGGTGGCGTCGAGGAAACTGAGGCGCAACGTATTGCTACTACCAAGGTAGTTTCTGTCCGAGTTCAGGAACTCTTGAAAGGGAACCCGTTTCTACCAATTATTGTGGCTGGTGATTTTAACCAAAGTGCCGACTCCTTTTTGCGCGAAGGCCAATTATATCAAACAGCATTAGTTCCCTTTGAAAGTATTGAGGCAGATGCTTATCGCGATGCCGGCTCGTTAGTTGTTGCAGGAGTCCCGGTTACCCAAGATTGGTATACGTGGTGGCTTGATCGAAATATGGTCCTATTGGCACAGGCTCAGGGTTCTTACTGGTATGAAGGGGTATGGGAAACGTTTGATCAGATTTTACTCTCACCAGCTTTTTTTGATGGGTATGGGCTAGAATACAAATTGGGACAAGTTGGGTCAGGAGGGTTTCTGTGTGATGCAAAAGGGCGCCCAGTGGCGTGGAATATACGTACAGGCCGAGGGATCTCAGATCATCTGCCGGTATATGTTATTCTTACCGGCCGATAACTTTTTCACTTTATTCTGGTTTGGGAAATTTTAATTTGTAAAATATTTGTTCTAGTTCTAAAGCAATGTTCATGTTATGAACAACAGGAGCTGTTCCATCTTCCAGTTTAGTTGATTTGAGGGTTATCGGGCTAAAGTTCAAAATGCCACGAATGCCTGCTTGCATCAGGCGATGAAAACTGTCTGATGTGGCAGAATCTGGGACGGTAATAATTGCCACTTGTATATCAAATTTGCTTGTCACTTCTTCTAGGCGGCTGATGGGGTAGACTGGGACTGGATGGGTGGTATCACTATAGACTAGTGGGTCGGAATCAAATCCGGCAACGATATGAATACCATCAGCTTCAAATCCGGTGTAATGCATTAATGCCTTTCCAATCCGCCCACATCCCACAATAATCACATTCTGGGGTTCTTCAGTTTTTCCTAGAATACGTCCTAAGTGTTCGAGCAAATCAGGAATTTCATAGCCACCCCGTTTTTGGCCATGGATTTCTAGTAGGGAAAAGTCTTTTCGGACTAGAGCCGCTGATACACCGGCGGCATCGGCCAAGTTGTGCGCAAAGACTTTTTCTAAACCTAATGCTCGCAACCTATTTAAGATGCGATAATAACTTGTTATTCTAATAATCATGTCACTATTCAAAGCAAACTCCCTTTTTATGTGAAAGAAGATACGATACATCTACCATGTTTACAGTATTTTAGCATAAATATAAGAAAATGTGGAAAATTTTGAATCGATAAAGAAATATATATTGTAACTTTTGTAAATTCTCGATACTATGGATAATTGAATATTGAGTACTGGAGGTCCCATGTCTACCATGAAAGAAGAGATTACATTCTCTAAAGAGCTGGTCGCATTTATAGAAGAATGGAAAGAAAAACCGGGCAATCTAATAATGGTGTTACACCGTGTGCAAGAAGATTTTGGATTTATATCACGAGAGGCTGCCGATAAGGTTGCCCTGATGTTGGACATTCCGCTAGCGACTATTTATGGCGTGTTATCCTTTTACCATTTCTTTAAAATGGTAAAACCTGGTGAACATAATGTGCAGATCTGTCTTGGAACTGCTTGTTATCTTAAAGGTGCAGACAATCTTACTGAAGAACTGACTAATCTGCTTGGGATAGAAGTCGGTGGGGTTACCGAAGATGGTAAGTTCTCATTGGAAGGCGTTCGTTGTGTAGGGTGTTGTGGTCTAGCTCCAGTTTTAGCGATTGGAGGGGAAGTCTTTGGTAAAGTAACCAAAGATCAATTACCAGGAATTATTGCAAAATATAGTTAAAGGTATATATGCACGCATCCCTTTGTGATTTTTTATCTGATATTGCTCAAAATGCAATAGAATCGGGAGCTAGCTTAATTGAAGTTTCTATCCTAGAAAACAATCAAGCAATAACTTTTACGGTAAAAGATAATGGAAAAGGGATGAGTGATGAAGTCCGCCGAAAGGTAACGGATCCGTTTTATACGGATGGAGAGAAGCATAAAAAACGTTCGGTTGGATTGGGAATCCCTTTTTTGATACAAGCCGTAGAAGCTGTAGATGGGGATTTTACCCTTAATTCACAAGAGGGTGTAGGAACCTTGGTTTCATTCAAGTTTTTCTTACACCATATAGATTGTCCGCCGATTGGAGATATTGCGTTGACGATTTTGTCAATGTTCTCATTTTCGGGGACCTACGAAATGGTAGTTAGGAGGCAACTACAGCTACCAAAGACTGAAGATGGGTATACCGTTGAACGGTCTGAAATGGAGTCGATTCTAGGAGATTTTTCTTCGAGTGGATCACTTCATCTATTGAAAACATATTTGCAGTCTCAAGAGGCTGCGTTGGATGATTTACGAACCGGCTCTGTTTGAAGACCCGGATGAGGAGGCTGGAATGGCTAAGATGACGTTGGAAGAGTTGCGTAAACTTAGGGACAGTAAAAAATTTGAAATCCAGAAAAGGGATGTCAGTACTAAAGATTCCCAAATTATTGTTGGGATGGGAACCTGTGGAATAGCAGCGGGTGCAAAAGTAGTTTTAGATGCCTTTATACAGGAACTAAATGCTCAGCAACTCGAGAACGTATCAGTAACTCAGTCTGGATGTATGGGTTTGTGCTATGTAGAACCTACTGTAGAAGTTCTTACCCCAGATATGCCGCCTGTTATTTATGGCAAGGTGGATGTTGAGGTTGCAAAAAAGATTATTAATGATCATATCTTACATAAAAAGATGGTTTCGGATCATGTATTTGATCGCCCTTCAGTAGATATCATCAAAGATGGAGGCAAGTGATGGCGTTTAGAAACTATATCTTGGTTTGCGGCGGGACCGCCTGTGAGTCCAGCAAAGCAGATGCAATTTACAACGCACTTCTTTCAGAGTGTAAAGCGCAGGGCGTAGCAGATGAAGTCCAAGTCCTTAAAACAGGCTGTTTTGGTTTCTGTGAGCAGGGGCCTATTGTTAAAATTCTGCCTGAAGATTCTTTCTATGTGCAGATTAAACCAGAAGATGCCAAGGAACTTATCGCAGAGCATGTAGTAAAGGGACGTGAAGTTAAGCGTCTTTTGTATGCTAAAGAGGGCTCTCGCAAACATGCCAAAGTAGAAGACATCGAGTTTTACCAGAAGCAATACCGTATTGTTCTCAGGAACTGTGGATTTATTGATCCTGAAAATATTGATGAATATATTGCTCGTGAAGGGTATGTTGGCTTAGAGAAAGTCCTCTTTGAGATGTCCAGTGATGATGTAATTGCTGAATTGCGGGAATCTGCACTACGAGGTCGTGGTGGAGCTGGTTTTCCCACATGGATGAAATGGAATTTTACCAAACAGGCAGTATCTGATCAAAAATATATTGTTGTGAATGCTGATGAGGGTGACCCCGGTGCTTATATGGACCGTTCTACTTTGGAAGGGGATCCGCACTCGGTGTTAGAAGCGATGACTATCGCTGGAAAAACTGTGGGTGCAAGCCAAGGTTATATCTATATTCGTGCTGAGTATCCTTTAGCAATTAAGCGATTAGAAATCGCAATGGCTCAATCCCGTGAAATGGGCTTACTTGGTAAGAATATCCTTGGCTCCGGTTTTGATTTCGATATTGAAATTCGACTGGGCGCAGGAGCATTTGTGTGTGGTGAAGAGACTGCTCTCTTAGCTTCAATTGAAGGTAGGCGCGGAATGCCAGTTCCACGGCCTCCGTTCCCGGCTGTTAAAGGTCTTTGGGGCAAGCCCACCGTTATCAATAATGTAGAAACCTGGGCAAATATACCCATGATTATTGTCAAAGGTGGAGATTGGTTCAAACGTATTGGAACAGCTGACAGTAGTGGTACCAAAGTTTTTGCTCTCACTGGTAAAATTAGAAACTCAGGGCTTGTAGAAGTTCCTATGGGTACAACGTTACGTGAGATAATTTATGATGTAGGTGGTGGTATTGCTAACGGGAAAGAGTTCAAAGCAGTACAGACTGGTGGCCCTTCTGGCGGTGTAATAACCAAAGAGTTCCTCGATACTCCCATTGATTTTGGTTCTTTAACTAAACTAGGTTCAATGATGGGTTCTGGTGGAATGATTGTCATGGATGAAGATGACTGTATCGTTGATGTAGCAAAGTTCTACCTAAACTTCACCGTTGATGAGTCTTGTGGTAAATGTTCACCTTGTCGTATTGGGGGACGCTCATTGGCAAATCTGCTCGAGAAGATTACCAAGGGTAATGGCGAATTAGCTGATTTAGATCAGATGATTGAGATTGGTGAAGCGATGAAAAAAGCTTCCCTCTGTGCCTTGGGACAAACTGCTCCCAACCCAATTCTTTCAAGCTTACATTACTTCCGTGAAGAATATCTTGCGCACATTGTCGATAAGACATGTCCGGCAGGGAAATGTAAGAGTTTAATTAGTTATAATATTCTCCCCGACAAGTGTATTGGCTGTACGGCTTGTGCTCGTAAATGCCCGGTTGCGGCAATCTCGGGTGAGAGACGAGAGGTCCATGTCATCGATCAGGCAGCATGTATTAAATGTGGTGTTTGTTTTGAAACATGTAAATTTGGAGCTATCGAAGTCCGTTAGGGCTTCGATTGTAGAGGAGGATACCAGTGAATATCGTTCATATGAAAATAAATGGCATGCCAGTTGAGATTGAGGCGGGATCCAACATCTTGGCAGCAGCTAAGAAGGTGCATGTCAATATTCCCGCACTTTGCTATCATCCAGATTTGCCGGCATGGGCAGCTTGTGGTTTGTGCATAGTCAAACAGGAGAATTCTCCTAAATTGCTACGCGCATGCGCAACACCAGTGCAGGAAAATTTAAGTATAATTACCCATGATGCTGAGTTATATCAGATTCGAAAGACGGTAATTGAGATGATTATGTCGACTCACCCCAATACGTGTCTTACCTGTGGCAGAAATGGCACCTGTGAACTACAACGCTTTGCCGCTGAGTTTGGAGTACGTGAGCAACCCTATGAGGTTCGTTTGGTAGATTTACCACAAGACACCTCAACCACTTCTATTGTTCTTGATCCTACTAAGTGTATTAAGTGCGGTCGTTGTGTACAGGTTTGTCAGCAGATGCAGGGTGTGTATGCGCTTGAGTTTATCGGGCGTGGAGATAACACTATCATTTCTCCAGCAGCTTGTCTGCCTTTGAATGATAGTCCTTGTATTAAGTGTGGTCAGTGTTCTGCTCACTGTCCGGTTGGAGCAATTTTTGAAAAAGATGAGACCCGCACATTTGTTCGTGCCGTCTCGGATCCTGACAAGCATGTTGTTGTACAGATCGCACCTGCAGTTCGTGTTGCTTTAGGAGAAGCTTTTAATCTTCCTGCTGGAACTATTACGACAGGGAAAATCTATTCAGCATTACGACGTTTGGGAGCCGCTAAGGTCTTTGATACAAACTTCTCGGCCGACTTAACCATTATGGAAGAAGGTTCTGAGCTAGTGAAGCGTCTTACTACTGGCAAGGGAGCTATTCCCCAAATAACCAGTTGCTGTCCAGCTTGGACCGATTATATGGAAAAATTCTATCCTGATATGATTCCACATTTCTCTACTGCAAAAAGTCCAATGATGATGCAGGGAGCTGTTACGAAAACCTATTATGCTGAAAAAGCAGGCGTTGATCCATCTAAAATATATTCGGTAGCTATAATGCCTTGTACAGCTAAAAAGTTTGAAATTTCTCGTGATGATAACATGCATGCATCGGGATATCCTGATGTAGATCTGGTTCTCACAACACGTGAATTTGCGAGACTGATAAAAGCATCCGGTATTGATTTTCTTAAATTAGTTGATGAAGAAGCTGATAGTCCCATTGGTACATATGCTGGTGCTGGAACAATCTTTGGAAACACGGGTGGAGTTATGGAAGCAGCGTTACGTACAGCTTATAATCTCATCACGGGTGAAGATATGGCTAATGTAAATATTGAGGCAGTTCGTGGAATGGATGGTGTTCGTGCAGGTGAGGTCGATATCAACGGAATGAAACTTCGTGTTGCTGTAGCACATGGTATGGCAAATGTAAGTACGTTGCTCGAAGAGATTCGTGATGCTCGTGATAACGGGAAAGAACCTCCTTACCATTTCATAGAAGTTATGGCTTGCCGTGGTGGCTGTGTTGCCGGTGGTGGTCAACCTTATTCAACGACTGATGAAGTGAGAGCGCAGAGAATTGCCGGTTTATATACTGATGATGAGAAGAGTGAAACTCGTTGCTCTCACCAGAACCCCGAAATTCAGCAGATCTACAAAGAGTATTTGGATAAGCCTCTAAGTGAGAAAGCTCACCAGTTGCTCCACACGACTTACCATGAGCGAAAGGTTTATAAGAAATAATTGTTAGGTGAAACTTAACTTACAGGGGTGTCAGATTTTGACACCCCGTATTATTTATTCGCATTTACTCTCTAATTCTTTTGCAATCATGCTGGCACGGAATGAAATTAGACTACGCTTTCCCTCTTCTTCATCTACCTTAGTTAAGAGCAAACCGCCGATTATAAAGAGAGTAGTAATCGATAATATCCCGAGTCTGTTGCTACCTGTTGTTATGGTTACAATTCCCAAGAGTGCAGGTCCAATTATTGCAGCAAACTTTCCCAACATGTTATAAAAGCCAAAGAACTCTCCGCTAAACTCGGTGGGAATGAGACGAGTATAATAACTACGACTTAGTGCTTGTATACCACCCTGAAATAGACCTATGAGGCAAGCTAAAGCATAGAAATGCCATTCCTTGGCCATAAAGAATCCTAATACGGCTATGAAACAATAGGCTATAATAGCCACCATAAGAGCCCTCTTTATACCAATACGCTGTCCAAATATGTTATAGGCAAGGGCTGAGGGGAAGGCCACAAATTGGGTAATCAATAAAGCCACGATAAGGGAGGAGGCAGGGAAGCCGATTGCTGTACCATAATCGACAGCCATTCTAATAATAGTATCGACGCCATCGATATAAAACCAGTAAGCGAGTAGAAAAAGTCCTACGACTTTGAGATCTCGTATAGCCTTAAAGGTAATGGCTAATTGGTTGAATCCCTCTCTGATTACGTGTTTTGTTTTCTTTACGCGTACGGCTTTAGGTTCTTTGACGAACAGGATGAGTGGGATAGAGAAAAGAGCCCACCAAATTCCTACTGAAACAAAGGATGTTTTAATGGCGGCAACTTCGTTGGCCAAACCGAACCAGGTTGGATGCAGGTACATGAGGACGTTTACTAAGAAGAGGGTGCCCCCACCAATGTACCCCAAACTATACCCGAGGGAGGAGACAAAATCTATTTTCTTGGGTGAAGCCACTGCAGGCAATAAAGCATCGTAAAAAATGAGAGATCCTGAAAATCCCACTGTTGCCAAAATATAGAAAAAGACGGCTAGGGGCCACATTCCGGCTTGGACAAACCATAATGCACTAGTTAAAGTACATCCAAGAAAGGTGAAGAAGATGAGAAATCTTTTTTTAAAGGAGCCTTTATCAGCGATGGCTCCAAGAATGGGTGCTAATAGAGCGACGAATATAGCTTCTAAAGAGTTCGCCAGTCCAAGATAAAAAGTACTGACTTGTGCTGAGCTTGTTGATGCCCAATATGAGCTGAAAAAAATGGGAAAAAACCCAGCCATAACGGTAGTGGCAAAGGCACTATTAGCCCAATCGTAGAGAGACCATGCGATGATTGCCTTACGTGTGTCTTGCATGCTAAAGACCTCCGATAGATGTATATTACTTCATCTGCAGTGCTAAGCATACAAAAAAGAGGCTCGAATCTCGAGCCTCTTACGAACACGCTTAATGTATAAGAAAATTTAACGAATAGCTAATTCAGTTTCAAAGTCGTAGAATTTTACTTTCTTCAGATCAGGAATCAGACTAATGTCTTGGTCAACTTTGAGAATGATATGTGGCTCAATCTTGCCAATCATTTGATGCTTACCAGCTGAAACATAGATATGTGTTTCTGAACCAAGAGGTTCGATAACACTGACTTGTCCATTAATAGTTTCATCTTTGATAGGAGCATCAGCAAACACAACGTCTTCAGGTCGTATCCCGAAGGTTACTTTCTTGCCAGCATAAGAGGCTAAGAGTTTGTTTTGTTCTTCGTTTAACTTAATACGGAAAGTACCTTCATCTGCGAAGAGTTGCTTTCCTTCAGCTACGATATCAACAGTCATGAAGTTCATGGGAGGTGAGCCAATAAATCCAGCAACGAACTTGTTGTTTGGTTCGTTGTAGAGCTCAAGTGGACCACCAATTTGTTGGATAATACCAAATTTCATTACAACAATCTTATCTGCCATGGTAAGAGCTTCGACCTGGTCGTGAGTAACATAAATCATGGTAGCTTTAAGTCTGTTGTGCAATGAAGAAATTTCAGCACGCATCTGTACACGAAGTTTTGCATCAAGATTTGACAAAGGTTCATCAAAAAGGAAGACCTTTGGCTTACGCACTATTGCACGACCAACTGCAACACGCTGGCGTTGTCCACCAGATAATGCTTTGGGTTTTCTTTCAAGTAATTGTTCAATATCTAAAATTCTAGCTGCTTCGCGTACTCTCTGGTCAATTTCCTCTTTAGGAAATTTCCGAATTTTGAGACCGAAGGCCATGTTGTCATATACACTCATGTGAGGATAGAGTGCATAGTTCTGGAAAACCATGGCGATGTCCCTATCTTTGGGTGGAACATCATTAACCAATTTCCCATCAATGTAGAGTTCACCGCTGGTAATGTCTTCGAGACCTGCTACCATGCGAAGAGTAGTCGACTTTCCACAACCGGAAGGCCCTACAAGTACTACAAATTCTCTGTCTTGAACGTCAATGTTTACATTATCGACAGCTTTAACGTTCCCGTCAAACACCTTGGTGATGTTTTTTAATTCTACAGTGGCCATAAAAACCCCCTACTTATCTTATTGCTTGCAGTGTACCCTCCAGAGATTGAGTTGTCAATAAAACAGACAAAATTCTAATAATAATTCCACTTGAAAGATTAAATTCTTTTCGATAGTATAATCAAATCAAGCGTCTGTCGTATAACGGCTATTACCCGAGCTTCCCAAGCTCGTGACGAGGGTTCGACTCCCTTCAGACGCTTAAAATTTAACCAAACCTGTCATAATTAAGCTTAAGATTTCAAATCTCTTTATTATTTCTAGTGGTGCTATGACTCACTAATCGATGGTGTAGAAGAAATATTTCTAACCGATTAAAGATGTTGCTTTCATAACTCTGTGTTACCATGTGGTAGAGGATGATATATGGGAAAAGGGTTATTTAATTCAATTGCGAGTGCTTATGGGCTGTTCTTTACATATCAGGTGGGGGTTTTTTCAGCTATTATTGATAAACATGCACGGGCAATCAATCTAACAGGGATGGAGAGTGTGTGTGATGTAGGTTGTGGCACTGGAGCTTTGTGTGAAGTTTTAGCTCAACATGGCTATCGTGTTACAGGGGTAGATCCTGCTCTGAAGATGTTAGAGATCGCAAGAAAGAAGACTACACAACCAATAGAATTTATCCATGCAGATGCGGTGGAAGGGTTGCCTTTCGAAGATGCAAGTTTTGATGTTGTCTTTGCTTCATTTGTGGTCCATGGGATGGATGTAGCTAAAAGAAAGGATTTTTATCGTGAACTGCGCCGTATAGCACGCCACGCTGTGGTTATTCACGATTACAATGCGACGAGAGGGTTGCTGACATCTATTGTCGAATGGCTAGAGAGAGGTGATTATTTCGGATTTATTAAACGTCCTCAAGCTGAAATGGAAGAGGTCTTTCCTTCAATAACAGTAATCCAAGTTGGTAAACGAGCCTCATGGTATGTGTGTCGTTGTTCCTCTAAAGCAGAAGAAACAGCAGAATTCCCCCAATAAAAGAGGCACAATAGAAGAGGAAAATGTGGGAGACGTTATTCATTGAAGGGCCTTTCGTCTCTAACGAGAACCCTCGTTTTTCCATCGTTCGCATAGATTTCCAAGCTAAAAGACCTCCAGCTATACCAAAGGGGATAACTGTTAGGGGAATTATTTGAAGCCAGGTAAATAGTAGCTCGAGGCCAAAAGCTAGGATGAGTATAAGACGCATAATGATTTGAATGGTTCTTTGTGGTAGGAGAATCGATAGCGTCCTACGCCCAGCTATTTTATCAGCAACTCTGTCGCAGCTATTATTTACCATAAGAATTAAGGCAATTAGTAAAAGCAGTGGAATCGAAACTAGTATGGTAGTGAGATTATAGGAAAGGGTTTGAACATAGAAGCTGAGCACAAAGAGGACTGTTCCTAAGAAACTACCTGCGAATAACTCTCCGAATGGGGTGCGGGAGATAGGAAAGGGACCTCCAGTATATAGGAAGCCGACGATCATACAAAACCCTCCCACAAGAAGAAGCGTGAAACTAGTCCACCAAGCTAAAAGTATTCCTAAAACTCCTGCGATGGCAAAGAGACTAAGTGAAATAGCTAAGGCTGATTTAGGATGTACCCCTTCATGGACCAAGACTTTGTCCCGTTCCAAATTATATTGGGCGTTATCGGTACCACTTATAAAGTCGAAGTAGCTATTAAACCCAGTTGTTCCCATATCAACACATAAAACAGCTACAGCCATTACAATAAATCGAGGCCACGACCAGATCCCTGTAACTATAACTGCAAAAAGACTTCCACAAAGAAACGTCCCCATGCTGATTATCTTAGTACGTATTTCGACAATTCTGTTAAATTGAGTAATAGTCATAATATCACTATACTGGAAGTAAGGTGATTTGCGTATTATCTTATACCTATAATTGCCTATTAATTTTAATAATATGTGTGTAAAACACGGTTTTTGGGAATTTGTTATTAAATTTTATGAGTTTTAGGTTGCATCGTGAGATGAATGTTATTTTCCCACTGCCGTTATCGTATAAACATGGTATCCTAAGAGTACCAATACCGAAGAACTCGGGAGGAGGCTACATGAAGAATTACAAGGATTTTATTCCCTTAATTGGGGCGAAGGTTGATCCCGTCATCTATGGGGTGTACCCGCTTTCGATTAATAAAATCGATGGCGGAACTGTATTCATGGCGGAGGAAGATGGAAAAACGCTCATCGTTGCGGTAGGAAAAGAGTGGGGTTTTACAGGAAATGCATTTGAAGTTGATGGCAAACAGTGCATTGCTGCACCGACAACACATGAGAATGCTGAACTGTTGCGACAATTGTTCCCCTTTACAAAACCCAAACGTGTTTTACATAAAGACCGCACAATTGGTGTAGGCGACCGGTTGGGAGTTGCTACCCCTGGGCATATCAGAGTATTTCAAAAGTATGACGCATACCCAATCTTAGCCCAACAATCAATTCGTGAATTGAACCTAACCCAACGAACCTATAAAGATGTTTTAGATGCTGCAACATTTGCCGTTTATCGAGATGGGTACCGCAAGGGCTTTGGAGCCGATGGGGACCATTTAAAAACTCCGGCTGAAGTTGAAATGGCGCTTAAACTTGGATTTTCTATGATTACTCTTGATTGTAGTGAGCATATGCATAATGAATTCGAGGCAATGCCGTTAGCTGAATTAGAAAAGAAATATGTGTCGAATCCCGAACTAGAGAAGAGGTATATGGGTAAGACTGTTGACCTTGGCGAAGGAGTTACCATTACTTTTGATACTGAATCTTTTAAACGTACAGCAATGGTATATGGTGAAGTGCTTAATTTTGCCACTACTATATTCCAACAATTCTTTGCCAACGACATGTATGATGCTGATTTTGAGATATCAATCGACGAAACAACAACTCCAACTACACCATTGCAACATTACTTTATTGCGAATGAATTAACGCTGCGCAAGGTGGAATTTGCGACTCTAGCCCCCCGGTTCTGTGGTGAATTTCAAAAGGGTGTTGATTATATTGGAGATCTTCAACAGTTCGAAGAAGAGTTAAAAGTACATGCCGCTATAGCTCGACACTTTGGGTATAAACTTAGTCTCCATTCAGGATCTGACAAGTTTTCAGTTTTCTCTATCTTTGGCAAATTGACTAAAGGCCGATTCCATGTGAAAACGGCTGGTACCAACTGGTTAGAGGCCATAAAATTAGTCGCAATGGTTAAACCAAGCCTCTATCGTGAGATTCATGCGTTTGCTCTCTCTAAATTTGATGAAGTAACCCAGTATTACCATGTTACTACTGATATCACACGAATTCCTGACATCTCAACATTGACTGATAAAGAGTTAGTGAAATTGTTCTCACATAATGATGCTCGGCAATTAATTCATATTACCTACGGACCCATTCTCTCCACTAAGTTAGATAATGGTGAATATCTCTTTAAGGATCGTCTCTACCGCTTGTGGAAGGAATATGAACAGCAATATTCAGATCTCCTATATGCTCATATAGGTCGTCACTGCGAACAATTATACAAAAAGATTAAAGGATAATAGATGACGGTGGTTATTGCTTCTGATCTACATGGATCATCTTTGTGGACGAAGCGGTTGCTCGAAGCGTGCGAGGCTGAAAAAGCCTCGCAACTGCTTCTTCTAGGTGATCTCTTGTACCATGGACCTAGGAATCCTTTGCCTGAAGAGTATGATCCCAAAACAGTAGTTGAGATGCTCAACGCGTGGCAGAGTAAGATTATTGCTATTCGAGGGAACTGTGATGCCGAGGTTGATTCTATGTTGTTGCAATTCCCGTTGGTGGAATCGGCGCTTCTTTTTCTTGATGGTCATCGTTTCTATTGTACACATGGGCATCACTATAATCCCGAGAATCTGCCTCCGTTGGCTGCAGGAGATCTGTTGTTGTATGGTCACACCCATCTTTACCAGATGGAGAAACAAGCAGAGATCTGGTGTTTGAACCCTGGTTCTGTAGCCTTACCTAAGAATGGACAAGCAGAGACTTATATGATCTACCGGAATCATGAATGTACAATAAAAAGTATGGATGGAGTTGAGATTTTACGACAAAAACTATAAATAAAAATTGCATATTACGTAACTTTGTATGACAAAATCCGTCAATATAGGGCTTGATAAGAAAAGGTGCGCACACTATTATTAAAGTCAATTCAATAAATTATACGGAGTGAGAGTATGCAGTTAAAGTACCAGACCGTGTTTATGGATCTTCAAAGTAAAATCTTGGCAGGGTATTGGCCTGAAGATGCAATGATTCCTACCGAGAATGAGTTATGTCGGAAACATAATGTGAGCCGAATCACTGTCCGTAGAGCGTTGGATGATTTAGTTCAGCTAGGATTTATTCGGCGTGCGAGAGGGAAAGGCACTTTTGTCTGTAAGTCGAAACGTTTTGCAGAGTATCGTAATGGTTTGGTGAGTCAGGATGGACTAGAGCAGGATACCCATGTACTCAATCAGATCCAAGAAGACATTTTGTATGGGCCGGAAACAGAATTGGCCAAAAATGTCTTGCCGTTATTTAAACTACATTTAGACTCGATGGAAGGAGTTTGCCGAGTTCGTTTATTACGGTTAGTAGATGATCTTCCGTATGCATTAATGAGTATTTTCATGCCTGAATATATCTCTAATCAGATTGATCGTGAATTGCTTAAGCACAGTTCATTTTTAGATACATATGAATCGTGTACAGGGAAAAAGATAGTTACTTTACACCGTTCTGTTTCGGCTGTAATTCCAGATGACGAACAGTGTAATTTATTAGGAGTTCGTAGTGGAACGGCCCATTTGTGGATGAAGAATACAGCTTGTCTTGCTGATGATACTCCTGTAGCCATGAACTATGCGTTATATAATGGGAATCTCTTTGATTTTGCAGTGAAAGTAGATTTGGAGAATCCCCCTATGGCTACGCTATAGGTGCCTTGGCGATTGTAATTCTCGGTTGTGTATTGTGTTTCCGCATGCTATATTCAGGATAAATTCCATTGTTTTATTTTGACATACAGTATTTTTATGTTAAAATAGTCGCCCATGGGATGTTTTCCATGAGCTAGGGTTGCCTAGAGACTAAGGAGTCACTGTATGAGAACCATCATTCGAATGTTGCGCGAAGCCGCAGATCGTTTTCCCTCACGGGCTTATACCACGAAGAAAACAGATTCTGGTTGGCAACCTTATACTTACTGCCAAGTCGATAATGAATCAGATAAAGTTGCTGCATATCTCATTGCTAACGAAATTCCACTTAATTCAGCTTTCGGAATCCTGGCTGAAGGCCGGCCTGAGTGGGTAATAGCTGAACTAGGGGTTATTAAAGCACGCTCTGTTTCAGTTCCATTGTCTATTAAGTTAACTGCAGAAGAAGTTGCCTTTCGCTTAAGTCATAGTGAAGCTGTTGGCATCATTGCCAGTTCCAACACTCTCGATAACGTGTGCAAAGCTCTAGCGCTGATGGAAACTAAGCCCATGTTATATTATTTAGATAGCACAGATGATCGGTTAGAGCGGCAAATTGAGGCCCATAAATGGGTTGAAGGAACCAATTTCATTACTTGGGATACGCTCGTAGCGGGTGGCGAAGAGATTCTTTTAAAAACTCCTAATACGGTTGATTCTGTTGTTGAAGCGATTGATGAACAGGATACCGTAAATATTTGTTACACCTCTGGCACCACAGGCAATCCTAAGGGGATTATGTTAACCCATTTGAATTATTGGGCTAATAGCCACGATGCTGTTGAGTTGTTTAAACTTCCAGATGCAGTTTTTGAAACGTTGGTTGTATTGCCGGTAGATCACTCATTTGCCCATACCGTGGGAATCTATACTGCTATGTTACGGGGCATAACCCTCCATTTCGTTGATGCGCGGGGTAGTAATGCTGCCATTATTCGTAATTTCCCTAAAAATCTAGTTGAAGTTAATCCTGTTTTTCTCATGACTGTTCCCTCTATTAGTGGTAATTTTATGAGGAAAATGAAGCAAGGGATTGCTGAAAAGGGCCCCTTTATTAATGGTATATTTCAAAAGGGACTGGACGCAGGGATTCGGCGGAATGGGAATGGGTTTAAGAGACCTGGTTTTGGAACTCAATTAGTGACGTTCTTTCCCTACCATCTAGCTAACTTGCTTGTGTTTCCTAAATTACGCCAAATTTTTGGTAACCGCATAAAGTATTGTGTGGGTGGTGGTGCTTTGCTAGAGGCACGACAACAACATTTCTTTGCTTCCATCGGAGTTCCCGTTTATCAAGGGTATGGTTTAACCGAGGCGGCACCCGTTATTAGTTCCAACTCTCCTGAACGCTATAAATTTGGGACTTCAGGCATGGTAGCTCCCGGCATTACTTGTCGGATTATGAAAAGTGATACCGAAGAGGCTAAAGTTGGAGAGCGCGGGGAAATTGTCATTAAGGGCGAGAATGTGATGAAGGGATATTTTAAGAATCCCACAGCAACTGCTGAAGTGCTTCGTCAGGAAAATGGGGAGACGTGGTTATGGACCGGAGATCTTGGATACTTTGATGAAGATGAGTTCTTAGTCGTAACTGGTCGAGCTAAAGCTCTGTTAATTGCCAAGGATGGTGAAAAATATTCCCCTGAAGAAGTAGAAGAGGTCATGGTGAATAACA
>CAZGDR010000033.1:0-21113 GCA_964524755.1 uncultured Spirochaetaceae bacterium | reverse complement strand
TCATTGACAGCGATTGGCAAGAAAAAGACACATACGACTTAACTGTCTCGGTTGGATTTAAAACAACTCTTTGGGATGGGGGAAAGATCCTTAATGAAATTCGCCGCGCAGCATCTCAGGTGGAATATGCTCGTATTCAATCACAATCTGTACGACAGCAAATTGAGCAAGAGGTACGTAAAAATCATGCAAAACTAACCATGACAGTAGAAAAATTACGACTCCAACAAGAAAAAACAGAAACGTTGACCCAACGCAAAACCCTCAACAAACAATTGGCCCAGGCTGGCTTACAAGGGAGACAACAGACCCTTATGGCCGAGATTGCAGTATTTGCCTCACAAATTGAAGAAGAACAATTGAAGATAGATTTGTCGCAATACATCAATATTTTAAAAGCACTCACCTAAAACTTCTATTTTATGCACAGAGAAACCTCATGTTCCCTCCTCTCCTTTGTCGCAGAGATATCTGCGAAAACACCAACATATCCTTCTGCTTAAACCTTTTTATATTTGATTTCCCACTTATTGCATGCTAACATATTACAGAAAGAATATTAATTGTGGAGTAAGCGATGTAGAAGAGTAAAAAAGGAGAGCCTATGACTCACTTGGCAAAAGCGGAACATAGTACGTCCGCTCCCTTAGAACACGAATTGAAAATGGAAGATATCATACCTGTGATAAACGATATCATCGAACGTTATCAAGGAACCAAGGGTGCGCTCATCCCTGTGTTACAATCAACACAAAACCTTCTGGGATACCTTCCCAAGGCAATGCTCATCCATATCAGTGAAAAACTTGAAATCCCCTACAGTGAAGTTGCCGGCGTAGTTACCTTCTACTCCTTCTTTACCACCACCCCACGCGGCAAACATACCGTCCGTGTATGTCTGGGGACCGCCTGTTATGTACGCGGTGGCAAAGAAGTACTAGAAGCCATTAGCAAAGAGCTTCATATCGAAGTTGGCCAAACAACCGAAGACAGACAATTCTCATTAGAGATTGGACGCTGTTTTGGAGCGTGTGGTTTAGCTCCCGTAGTTATGATTGATGAAACAGTCTATCAACGTGTAAAACCGAGTCGCATTAAACAACTGCTTGAGCCCTATCACACAGAAAAGGGGGAAGAGTATGGCGACAGTGAGTAGCATCCAAACATTTATTAAAAAATCTGAAGCGATAATAAAACGTTCAAAAACTGAAGCTGAAAAGACTACCATTCTGGTCTGCACAGGAGGTGGTTGTATTGCCAGTGGTTCTCTCGAAATCCTGAAAGCTTTTGAAGATGCGGTGGCAGAGACGAAACAGCCCATCAAAGTTATTGGAACCGGTTGTATGGGTCCTTGCTCTAAAGGCCCTGTGGTTCGTATCCTGCCTGAAAACGTCATCTATGAACACATCAATGCCCAAGATGCACAACGAATTGTCAATGAACACATCGTAAACGGTACCCCTGTCGAGGAACTCTTGTTAACTGATGATCATCCCCATAAGATTATCCATGCAGAATCAGAATCAGCCTTTCTTGGTCCCCAACGGAAAATCGTATTGCGAAATTGTGGACTTATAAATCCCTTGGAGATTGAATCCTACATCGGCAGGCGAGGCTACCGTGGCCTCGCTAAAGTCCTCCAATCGATGTCGTCGAAACAAGTCATTCAAGAACTAAAAGTGGCTGGGCTCAAAGGGCGTGGAGGGGCTGGTTTCCCCACGTGGCTTAAATGGCGTTTTACAGCAGAAAGTGAAGGAAAAGAGAAATATGTCCTCTGTAATGCAGATGAAGGCGATCCAGGAGCCTTTATGGACCGTTCGGTCTTAGAAGGCGATCCACATTGTATTATTGAAGGGATGGCGATTGCCGCCTATACCATCGGTGCCACACAGGGGTTTGTGTATGTTCGTGCCGAATACCCTTTAGCAGTAGCTCGCTTACAGCGTGCCATCGAACAGGCGAAGGAGTACAACCTCCTTGGAGATCAGATTCTGGGAACTGATTTCTCCTTCCATCTCGAAATTCGGATGGGTTCGGGAGCTTTTGTCTGTGGAGAGGAAACCGCTTTAATAAACTCGATTGAAGGTAAACGGGGAGAACCTCATCCCCGACCTCCATTCCCGGCTCAAAAAGGACTCTGGGGTGTTCCCACCCTCCTCAACAATGTAGAGACGTATGCCAACATTGGTGCCATTATCGATTTTGGCTCTGACTGGTACAATGTAAGTGGTAGCGCAGAGAGTAAAGGAACTAAAGTCTTCGCCCTTGCCGGAGCTGTTCGCACCACAGGCCTCGTTGAAATTCCAATTGGTACCCCCCTCGGAGATCTCATCTTCTCAGTCGGCGGAGGAATAAAACAAGGTGGCACCTTCAAAGCAGCACAAATAGGAGGTCCCTCAGGGGGCTGTATTCCTAAAGAACATCTCGTGGTTCCCCTCGACTACGAACCGCTCAAAAAATTAGGCGCTATCATGGGTTCAGGAGGCCTCATAGTCCTTGATGATCATGCTTGCATGGTCGATGTAGCCCGCTACTTCTTAGAATTTGTCCAAGAAGAGTCGTGTGGAAAGTGTGTTCCGTGCCGAGTCGGCACGAAACGAATGTTAGAAATCCTCGAACGCATTTGTGATGGAGAGGGTGAAGAAAGTGATATTGAAACATTAATTGAATTAGGAACTTGGATAAAAGAGACCTCTCTGTGTGGGTTAGGCCAGACAGCTCCTAATCCAGTCCTATCAACTATTCGCCATTTCAGAAGTGAATATGAAGCTCACATCCGTGATCACCATTGTGAAGCTGGTGTCTGCCCAGGCCTTGTACGGGCACCTTGCCAAAGTGCGTGCCCTGCCCACGTTGACGTACCAGGATTTGTCTCCTTGGTTGGAGAAAAACGTTACGCTGAGGCTCTACTCCTCCATCGTGAACGCAACCCCTTGGCCGCAATCTGCTCGCGTGTATGCTTTCATACCTGTGAAGATAAGTGTCGCCGTATTAGTCTTGATGATGCGGTAAGTATTCGTAGTATTAAACGATTCATGGTCGATCAAGAGGTAATCATTCAAATTCCTGAAGTGCGCTTAAATGATCTAAATGCCACTAAAAAAATAACAATAATCGGGGCAGGTCCTGCTGGACTCTCCTGTGCTTATTTCCTGGCCAGGTTGGGTTATAAACCTAAAATTCTGGAATCTGCAGCTCGACCTGGTGGCATGTTGGTACAGACAATACCAGCCTACCGACTCCCCCGAGAAACTATAGCCCGTGAGATCAGAATGATTGAGCGGATGGGGGTAGAAATTCTTACCGAACAGCACATGGGAAAGGATTTTACCTTACAAAGTCTCATCGAAGATGGCAACGATGCGATCTTCTTAGCCATTGGAGCTCCCGATTCACTCTCCATGGGACTTCCTGGAGAAGAATCGAAAGGGGTCGTTCAATCTGTACCGTTCCTACAACGCTATAATATCCGCGGCTCGGTCGAAGTGGGCAAGAACGTTATGGTGATTGGCGGCGGTAATGCCGCCATTGATGCCGCCCGTACTGCTTTACGTCTTGGCTCTGAAACAGTTCAAATTATATACCGTAGAAGCCAAGAAGAGATGCCTGCTTATGCAGAGGAGGTCGCTGAAGCTCTACAGGAAGGGGTCATCATAACGTGCCTCACCCAACCAATTGAAATCCTTAAAGACAAAAAAGGGCACGTCAAAGCAGTGAGTTGCCTCCGGATGAGTCTGGGTACTTTTGATGCTTCTGGACGACGTCGACCTTTAGCTCAAAATCAGGAACCCCTCACGATTGAAACAGATCAGGTCATAATGGCCATTGGACAACGTCTTGATCTACAAGGCCTCCTCGGCACCGAAAATCTGATGTTAGACGATAGCAAATTCATTGCCGTCGATCCTGTTACCGGCGCCACGAGTATTCCAGGTGTCTATGCAGGAGGGGATTGTGTAGATGGTCCCTCCTCAGTAGTTGAAGCCATTGCTGCGGGAGAAAAAGCTGCCGTTGGAATCGACTTACATCTTACTGGAGAGAATCACGCCTTCTGGCGCTACGAGAAAACTATCGAGACAGACTATGACGTCGAGGCTGAAGTCTCTAGTGAACCACGTGCAGAAATACGTCAAATACCAATAGAAAGACGCAAACATAATTTTGAAGAGGTAGAATTGCCGTGGACTGAAACCGTAGCAATCGCTCAAGCACACCGTTGCTTGCGGTGTGACTACGGAAAACACATCAACGAATACCCTACTGAGGAAATTGGGCCTAAGAAAAAGGAGGCCGCCAGTGTGTAATCTTTCGATTAATGGAAAATCTATCCAAGTCCAAGCCAACACCACTATTTTACAAGCTGCTGCTACGTTAGGCATCCAAATTCCTACCCTATGTCATCTGGAAGGGTTAACTCCTATAGGAGCCTGTCGAGTCTGCGTGGTAGAGGTTGAAGGCTCTCCAACCTTGGTTGCTTCATGCTCCACCCCAGTACGTGAGGGGATGGTGGTACATACTAACTCAAAGAAAGTTAGGGAAGCCCGTAAAGTTGTCGTTGAACTGATGCTCAGTGAGCACGAAGGTGATTGCCAACTCTGTGCACGCAGTAGCGATTGTGAATTACGCCAATTAGCAGACGAACTAGGCATTCGCGAAATTCGATTTCAAGGGGAAAAACCCGTTTCAACGATTGATTCCACTAGCGTTGCCCTACTCCGTGATAACGGCAAATGTATTAAATGTCGTCGCTGTGTCCAAGTCTGTAGCGAAATTCAACAGGTGGGTGTCCTTTCAGCTCAATATCGAGGATATCACACCACGATAGGTCCTGCCTTTACCAGCACCCTAGATAGTGTGGCCTGCGTTCAGTGTGGTCAATGCGCCGCAGTGTGTCCAGTTGGTGCAATTGTTGAAACAAGCCATATAGAACAAGTTCTTAGGGCACTCGATAACGCTCAGCAACACGTAATAGTCCAAACTGCACCTGCAATCAGAGCTGCATTGGGTGAATGTTTTGGGTTACCACCCGGTACGTTAGTCACAGGAAAAATGGTGACGGCCTTACGAGAGCTTGGATTTGATGCGGTCTTTGATACTAACTTCGCTGCCGACCTGACGATCATGGAAGAGGGAACTGAATTATTAAGTCGCTTGCGTAACCGTTTTGTATTGGGCGATGAACCACGTCTGCCCCAATTTACGAGTTGTTCGCCGGGGTGGATTAGCTATGCGGAACACTACTTCCCCGACATGCTAGACAACATATCAAGTTGTAAATCCCCCCAACAGATGTTCGGAGCTTTAGCCAAAACTTATTACGCCCAAAAAGCCGGCATTGACCCAGCTCAGATGGTAGTCGTTTCAATCATGCCATGTACCGCTAAGAAATTTGAGGCAGTCCGCCCTGAAATGCACTCAAGTGGCTTCCAAGATGTTGACTATGTTCTCACTACTCGCGAACTAGGCGACCTCATAAAAATGAGTGGAATAGATTTCCTTTCTCTCAGCGATGGAGCCATGGATGCTCCGTTAGGACTTTCAAGCGGAGCAGCCGACATCTTTGCCAACACTGGAGGGGTGATGGAAGCTGCCCTACGAACCGTCCATGCCATCACAACAGGGCGTCCTTTGGCTAGTGAAGATCTCCATATTGATGCTTTAGCTGGATTAGAGGGTATTAAAACAGCATCTGTAGTCCTTTCAAAAACAGTTGATGCATGGGGTTTTTTAGAGGGAAAGGAGGTGAAAGTTGCTGTCGCGCATGGTCTGGGCAATGCGGCTAACATCATTGAATATATTCGCAAACACCCCGATGAGTTTCAATTCGTAGAAATTATGACCTGTCCGGGAGGATGTATCGGTGGCGGTGGACAACCAAGGTTCACGACCGATGAAATTCGCCAAGCCCGCATCGCAGCAATTTACCAGGAAGATGAAGGAAAACTACTCCGTCAGTCACATGACAATCCAGCGATTCAGCAAGTGTATGAAGAATTTCTAGGCAAGCCTCTAGGTGAAAAATCCCACCATTTGCTGCACACCAATTATGTAAGAAAACCTCGCGTCAAATCTTAAAGACGCAAGGTACCTGTAAAGAGCTCGAGTTCTACAGCGAGCAGAGTCATGGTGCGTAGTTTTTGTAAAACAGCAAAAGCTTTAGTATACACATCAAGTTCCGCGTGGCGGATACGCTCTTCTTGCACGAGCCCACCAGCAAATTGGATGTGAACATTTTCTAACTCATGTAACACAAAATCATAATCATCGATGAGTAAGGCGAGAGAGGCAAATTCTTGATCGATACGTACCAAGTAATCCGAGCTCTTCTGTGAGATTGCTTGTACAGCCTCCTCTTGACGTAATGAAGCCTGAAGGAGTTGCTCATCAATTAAGATTTTGGTCATTGTATTCGTACCACGAAACAGATCCTGAGCCATAAAACCAACCGATACGCTCACGGTCGGATCACCGGTTGAAAACAGCTCATCGAACGATTCCAACAACCCATTCCCCCTTGTAGGGGTGTAATAGGGTGAGTACTGGACAGATATAGAGAACATCGGAGCATCAGAGGGGGTACCTAAGCTTCTATCGATTTGGGCCAGTTGTAAATCGCGATGGGCTTCTTTATAGTCACCGTCGACTAGCAAGGCCATCGTAACTAAGGTTTCTTCATCTTTATAGGTAGCAAGACTTTCAATTGCTTTTACATCGATTAAGGGGAGGTCAGCCGTTGCCTCTCCCACTAGCGTCTCTAACGTAGCATTGACCCTCTCTATTTCGCGATCCAGCTCAGTCATCTGGATTATCCGTTGCTCAAAAGCAGCTTGTTGTCGTATGAGTTGATTACGACTCACTCTACCCGAATCTAAGTCTAACTGGGTATCGAGTAATGCCCTATCAGCTAAAAGAGCTTGTTGTCCACTTATCCACTTGTTTTCTAACAAGGCTTGCCGTCTACTCAACAATGTGAGGGTTTGGAGGTATACTTGCTGACGAGTTTGCTCTACTGCTTCAAGAGCTGAGGTGCGTTGGAGCATCTGCTTCTCTTCAACCTTGTACCTATAGGCAGTATCTACGAGACGTTCCCCTAGACCCAACGGCTGTTGGAAAGTAAGTGCAACCGAAGGCGATTGCTTCCATGTCCAAGGGCCACTCTCCTCACTGACAACTGAAAGGCCATGCTTGAGCGTTACATTGAGAGACCCGGCCGTTGGTAATTTTTGGGCAACATTAAAATTCAAGCCAAACTGATGAGTGAGCGAACTTTTATCAACCATACCTGCAGGAGGGGAAAAGGAGGGTGTTGTCATGAGGCGAAAACTATACAAAGGATTCGAGGGATCGTTGGGAATCGAGAAGACTGGACGAGCCTGTCGGCGCAATTGTTCTAATTGTGCTGTCTGCATACGTGAGATTGATTTCAACGTACCCACCAATGTGTTATGGGTATCTAGGTTTCTCAGGAGTGCCAAACGGTCACTTTTTCCTTCTGATTGCCATTGTTTAACAAATTCGGCAACCACATCATACGCAAAAGAGCGCTCTGTGTTATGGGTGAAAGCGGTTGTCTCAGTCACATCAGGATAGGAAAAGGCAACCTCACTTGCCCCTAGAGGCATGCAGATAAGACATATGAGAAACCATACAATCCACCAAAATTTCAGGTTCATACCGACCCTCGCTCATTTTTAGGTTTACGATCATAGAGGAGCCCATACAATAATGGGATAATAAAGAGAGCACTCATAGTCGAAAATAAAAGTCCGAACATAATGGTACTGGCCATTGGCCCCCAGACTACCGAGGTTCCTCCAAGGCCAATCGCAGTGGGAAACAATCCACCGATAGTAGTCAACGAAGTTAAAAGGATAGGGCGCATACGACTTTGTACCGTTTCTGTAATCGCTTCTCCTACCGGCACACCGTCAGCACGCAATTCATTGATGAAACTGATTAACACAATCGCATCATTGACTGCTATACCGGCCAAAGCAACTCCAGCATAAATAACAGTGGTCGAAAAAGGAGTCCCCGAGAAGAATAGGTACAAGACCACCCCCACAAAAGCAAATGGAACCGATATCAAAATAAGAAATGGTTGACTGTAACTATTAAACTGCGCTCCGAGTATAAGATAAATTAGGAATATACCTAATACAAACACCCGCAGGATATCGACGAGGAGCGTAGAGAATTCACTGAATTCACCGCCGGTCCCATAGGTGACATCTTGATAACGATCTTCCATAGAGGTTTTCCAATAGTTGGTTATTGTTGCATCTATAACCTGTAAATCAACCTCCACCCCAGCTTCAGCGGTAACAGTCACTTCACGTTTACCATCAACTCGGCGGATTGAACCAACCGATGAGCTAAGTTCAATTCTGGCCACACTTGAAAATGGAACTAAACGGCCATCGTTAGTGGGAATCATCGATTGTTCTAAATCGGCAATAGTAGCACTTCTCTGATAATCAAAGCGAGCCACAATAGCTATCTCTTCATTGTTAGCAAAGAATGTCCCTACGGGTAATCCCTCAAAACGGGCTCTGACAAAAGTCCCTAAGGTTGAAACATCAACTCCTAAGGCACTTGCTTGGTTAGGCATGAGGCGAATCTTTAATTCTGGTCGCCCCTCTTCATAATCGCTTTCAATAGTGTTGACACCTTCCTGAGTTGCTAGTACCGCCATCAGCTCTTTAGAAGCGGCCACGAGCTGTGTATAATCATCTCCCGACACACGATAACTAAGCGGAGCTGAAGTTGGTGGTCCATTTTGGGCTTTGCGGTAAAAGACCTGTTCCGCACCGGAGATATAATATGTTTCACGCTTTATCTCTTCAATGATGGTATCAATACTACGATTACGACCAGCATCTTGCTCAGCTAAATCAACGGTTATCTGGGCACTATTAGCCGAAGTGCCAGTACCAGCTCCTGCTTTAGCCCCGATACTCGAACTAATGGAGAGTATTTCACCATTTCCCACCTTGGCCAACAGCACTTTTTCAAACTCTCGTACAACCGTATCAGTCCCCTTTAAGGAAGTTCCTTTAGGGGTGGTAATGTCAATACTGAAATAACTGTAATCTTCAGCTGAAAACAAATCTATTTTAAGGAATGCTACCACCGAGAATGACCCTAGCATAATAATGATGAAAAGCAGTAAAAAGGTTTTCTTGAAGCGGTAAAGAAAGGCAAAGATCTTTCCATATACTCGCTTTATTGACTCGAACCATGCTCCTTGTTTTTTACCTGATTTCCTAGGCTTATCTCTCCCCCAATCCGCAAAATGACTAGGAAGAAAAAATAACGCTTCTCCCATAGAGGCGAGGAGTGCAATCGTCACAGTCAGTGGTATGACACGGAGGAATTTACCAATGGTCCCTGGAAGGATCATAAGTGGTAAGAAGGCTGCAATCGTGGTAGCCGTTGCGGCAATAACGGGCCATACAACCTGATTCGTACCGATTATCGCAGCATTGTGGCGTGAATACCCCTCTTGTTGTAACCGATACGAGTTCTCAATAATCACAATAGCATGGTCTACAACGAGACCTAACACCAACACTAACCCAAATAGAGTATTTGTATTAATGGTCTCACCGAGCAAGTCTAATACAATAAAGGTAAGTGCAAAAGTTACTGGAATACCTAAAGCCGTCATTAACGCATTACGTAGACCAATAAATAGCCAAAGGATGGCAACTAGAATTACTAAACCCATGAGTGCGTTTGTAGTCAAAACAGAGAGACTTGAGGCTATTTGTACCGTTGAGTCGTTAAATAAGGTCAGCGTAGCTCCGTTACGGAATTCTTTGATAGCATCATTTACAATTGAACGTGTTCCTGAAACAACCGCTACAGAACTCCCTCGGGGTACTTTAGTCACCCGTAAGGAGACGGAAGGATCTCCATTAAATCGGGCAATTGACCCATCAGGATCAAACCCATCAACCACTGTCGCAACATCAAAAACCCGCACCGTGCCAGGGCCGGAGGTAGAACGACGCACAATTACATCTTCAATAGCCTCAACTGAGTCAATTTGTCCTAAAGTTCTCAGTAGATATTCACGCGAACTATTTCTCAAAGTTCCCCCAGGTATTACCTGGTTCTGATCTTGAATGGCGCGCACGACTTCATTGATTGATAACCCCAAGGTAGCCAATTGTACAGGATCCAGATTAATGAGGATTTGTCGCTCGGGGAGCCCTATGATTTCTACATCAGATACATCTTGCACACGTAAAATCCTATTGCGTAATTGCAAAGCCTCATCACGGAGTTGTTCATACGCCAAATTACCACTGACTACTACTTCTACTACCGGTAGAAAATCGGCCGAAGAAAAATCATCTATGATGGGAGCCAAAATTCCAGCGGGTAAAGCCACTTGCCCAAAGCGTGTCTGGACATCTTGATAAAGCGTTTGAAACTCATCGTTCGAGATTCCATCGTCAAACTCGACGCGTACGACCGAGAGTCCTTCGCTGGTGGTGGAAGAGATTCCCTTAAGTTTTTGTATCCCTTGGAACGCATTTTCAACCGGAATAGTTACCGATGACTCTAGGTCAGCAGCACTCGCTCCAGGGTATGGAACTATAATGTTGACCCAATAGAACGGAATTTCAGCAAACTGTTCTTGGGGTAACCGGACCAAGGCGAAGATCCCTAGGGCTAAAATTGTAATCATCAGGATGGTGACGAGAACAGGCTTAGTAACCGAGAATCGGCCCACACTAAATCCAGGAGGAATCGTATGTCTTGTATTGTTAGTGTCCATTCTATCTCCTCAGCCGATCAATATTGGGTGACGACTGAGGAGCCGTCGGTAATTCGGGATAACCCGCTCGTCAATACTTGCATTCCTGCCAAATTGAGGGGTTCTTGTAAACTTTCAATCGCGGTGCGATCTCCATAGCGATCTAGTACAGCGACTTCGACTAATTTTGCAGTAGCATCATTGAGAAGATACACATATGTTTTCCCTTCGCGGTTAACCATTGCTGCATTAGGAACCACAGGATACTCTGGAGCCTGCTCGTTGAAAATGGTTATGTCGGCTGAAATACCAGCTCTGATAATATCGGGACGTGGATTTTTAAAATCAACAAATACAGTCCAACTCCCAGTTTTAGCATCACTACCTGCGCTAATTGCTGAAACGGCACCTGTGGTAACAATGGGGCCTTCAGGGGTAGCAATCTTGATTTCAGCTTGTGAGCCTTCACGCACAAGGAAAATCTGTGACGCCCCGAGAGCAAGCGGTACCCGCAATGTTTGTAGATCAATGATGCGAGCCAGAACCTGGCCAGGTTGTAGTGTATCTCCTACCACTAACCCCGCTGTTTTCTCTGCAATCCGTCCTGAAATTGGTGCCCTTATCTCAGCATCATCCAGAGTCTCCTTTGTACGGGTAAGTTGGGATTGAAGTCCATCTAGCCGAGCTTTAGATTGGGTTAGTTGGCTGAGAGATATTGCTCCACGGTTATAGAGCTGATCATTGACATTCACTTCATTGAGACTATCGTCAACTTGTTTTTCTAGTTGTTGAACGTTTAGTTCAGCGATAGCGTCATTCAGAGAAATTAAAACTTGACCTTTTTCAACACCCTCGCCCAGCTCAAAAGAAATAGCTTCAATCGTTCCAGCTACCCGAGATTTGACAACAACTTCATACTTTCCCTGCACTACCCCATTAGCGACCACCGTTGGGCGAAGTGGAGCAATCTCGATAGGAACCGCTGAAGTCACCATCTGCGTATAATCGGTAGCAGCTGAGACAGCTTCTGTGTACATCTTGGTCTCATTTTGTTTGGTGCAAGAGATTCCTAAAAATAAAATTGCACTTAGTGTAAGAGCTGCAAGAATTCGTTGCTGTCCAACCATACTATCTCCCCTGAGCCTTCATAGCTACATTAATTATTTGTAATGATTTCAATTATTGAATTTATATTCTTTTATCGATTTCGACAAGAGGGTTGCCATAAAACTTCAACAAAATACACACCGTTTTCAACAACCTACAGTCGAGATATCAATTTTGGATGGCATTCGACGAGAAAAAAGAACAGCGGATAACAACGCATCCCCTTAATCTTCGGTAACACTGTTGAGCATATCCCAAGTTCCAAGATCTTTCCACATCCCATTATACTGCACCATAGCAATAGAGTTCTCTTTTTCAACTACAACGTAATCAAAGCTCTTCTTTGGTAATGTAGGATAAGCGTTATAGAGGTTAATAAAAGAAAAATCTTGCCCTAAAGTTTCTACTATCCCCCTCAGAAACCCTACGGTAAAGGCAAATACCCCACCGTTCCAGCAGGCCCCTATTTCAATGAGTTTTTCAGCTATTTCCACAGTTGGTTTTTCAACAAAACGTTCAACGGTACTCCATCCACCTTGAAAAGAGGTCGGCACAATATATCCAAAATGGCTCGAAGGTCTATCTGCTCGTATTCCCATAAGGAGTAAATTAGCAACTTTTGAAGCTGCCAAATCAACCATACGCTGTACAACTGAAAAATAAGTTTGTTCAACATACCCATCGACGGGTAGTGCCACTACTACATCGTCTTCTTTGAGCCCCTTATTTGTGTACAAAAAAGCTGTAGATAAAGCGATAGCCGCGAAGGTGTCCCGTCGTTGAGGTTCGCATACAATAACGGCATGCAATCCCAGTTGAGCACGTACTTGTCTCTCTTGTTCCTTATTGGTGGCTATGAGCACATCCGCATCTGGGAATTCAGTTTGTAATTGACGATATGTCCGCTGAATCATCGACTCCTTTCCGCCCGCTCCATTGTCTAACAACTTAATAAATTGTTTAGCATGTGCTTCACCAGAAAAAGGCCATAAGCGGAGGCTTGCTCCTCCCGCTAAAAGGATAATATGCATCATGTACCTAGTATTACGTTGAATCTTTCATTGCACAAGCCTCTTGTAAAAATTCACTCTTGATTACTATACATATGTATAGTATAAATCAAGTATGACGAACATCTCGATTGGCACATCAGGTTACAGTTACACAGAATGGGTTGGCCCCGTCTACCCTAAAGGGACCAAAGCTGAGCTATATCTCGACTATTATAGTACTCTTTTTCCAACGGTAGAATTGAATTTCAGCTATTACAGAATGCCTGAAACGAGCCAATTACAAGCCATGCATGAAAAAAACAAGTCCTTACTTTTTTCTATAAAAGCACATGAATCACTGACTCATACTATCAATACTACTGAATGGCGGACGGCAGCAAGAACTTTTTGTCACGCCATCACTCCGCTGCTAGAAGCAGATGTTCTGAAAGCTATTCTATTACAATTCCCCTACTCCTTCCACTATGAACCGGAGCAACGTCGTTATCTCGACGCCCTCCTTCGTTTCCTTCCCAATCTCCCTCTGGCAGTCGAATTCAGAAATGGACAGTGGTATAACAATCGCACGCTTGAGGCCTTAAGGAAACGCCAGGTTACCCTGGTAGCGTTGGATTTACCAGCAATTCAGAGCGCCCCGCCAATCATGGATGTCATTACAGCACCTTTAACATATCTCCGTCTCCATGGCAGAAATAAAGAGACTTGGTGGGGATCTGATGCTGCCTCACGTTATGACTACCTCTATACAGAAAAGGAGTTGGTTGCAATCGCAGAGCGTGTTTGGGCTCTTGCCACAAACTCCTCAACAGTCTTGGTCTATTTCAATAACCATCGTCGAGGACAAGCAGTGCAAAATGCACGCTCGTTACAAGAACTTATGTTACTGAGGAAGGCACGGGATGAAGCGTGAACAAACAACAATCATCCATGTTAATGTCACCAATTTTATGGCTTCTGTCATGGCTCTTAACGACCCCTCTTTACGCAATAGAGCCTTCGCTATAACTCACATGGCAGCTGCTCGGAGGATTGTTATTGCCCCGTCTAACAAAGCTTTTGCTGAAGGTATTTCAGTAGGCATGCCCATTGTGACAGCTCTCCATAGACTGCCTTCCCTTCAACTTGTTTGCCCAGACTCTTTAGCCTGTAATCAAGTGAGTACAGCTCTGCTTACCATTGCCCAACGGTACACCCCCACAGTCCAAAATGATGGCAAGGGACATCTTTATCTTGATATAACGGGCACTTCTCGTTTGTTCGGTCCCCCCTTAGATTGCGCTGTTCGCTTACGTAATGAGATACAGACTCGCTTGGGCCTACACCCTGCCATCGCCGTTGCCCCCAATAAGTTAGTCGCAAAAATAGGAACTCGCACCATCCGGCCAGAGGGGATCATTCAAGTTCGTCAAGGAGAAGAAGCTGCATTCCTTGCTGTACAGGATAGTTCGCTCCTCTCTGGAGTGGGTCCCAGTATTAGTCGATTGTTAGTTGCAGCGGGGTTACATAAAATTGGTCAGATTGCTGCTTTAGATGATGGCCAAGTGCGGGCTTTATTGGGGAAACGTGGTTTAGCTCTCCGTGATGCAGCGCGAGGTTTGGATACGTCTCGAGTTGATGGACGCGAACTGGGCACGCGGACTATAGACCATCGCATCGATTTTGACGAACCGGCTTATACGTTAGAAAGTATTCGCAGCGCTATAATTTCAGCGGTAGAACACGTTGGCCTGCAGATGCGTAAAGAGTTGTTAGTCTGCTCAGCTCTCCAGGTGGTAGTATTTTGGGCAGATGGCAGCTCTAGTGAAGGGTGTAAAACAACCACACAACCACTCGTTCTTGATCATGAACTTATCACAGTCGCTTGGCAAGCTACCCATCAAGCCATGCAGCGTCGAATACGTATCCGCGCATGTACCGTAACTCTACATAAACTTTCTCCGGCTAGCCGTGAGTTAGATCTCTTTACGCCCCCTCGTGAAGAACTCCTTCAAGCGACCATCGATGCGGTGCGAATTCGTTTTGGACCAGCAAGCTTAACCCATGCCGCAGCTATCTTTCATGTATAGCCGTCTGGCTATTCGTTCCACCTACTCGCTCTTGTGGGGGACGGCTTCCCCGGCTCAGATCATGGAAGAGTTAGCCAGTCAAGGATGCCGAGCAGTAGCCATCACTGATAGAGATAATTTGTATGGGCTGCATGAGTGCAGGGCCACTGCTCAAATCTATAATATGCAACTTATCGTCGGTACAGAGTGTATAACTACCGCCGGCTCAATTTTTGTGTTTGTAGAAACTCCCCTAGGATATTCCCGTCTTTGCACTATCTTGTCACAAAAGAAGCAACAAAAAGACTTCGATACTATTGCCGCTTTAACCGAACATGCAGAAGGATTGCTACTAGCCACCACCGTTCCTGCCCTACTAAATCAGCTAGCAGGGCGCGTCCCTACCCTCTATGCAGCGGTTAGTCCCACTTGGTTTGGTGCGATTCCTACTGCTCAGCAGTTAGGACTTCCCCTAGTAGCCATTGACGATGCCACCCATTTGACCGTAGAAGATTTCAACCTTCATGCTGTCCTCCGTGCAATTGCTTGTCGGAAAACCGTGGGGACATTGACCCAAGCAGAACAGGAGGATCAAAATAGTCTTTTATTATCTGCGACAGCCTACGGCAAAGCACTCTCAGCATGGCCTGAGGCCTTGGAGAATACTGAACATGTAGCCAAATCTTGCGCAAAGCTCTCTCTGTTTGAAACCTTGATCTTCCCCGATTATCCTGTTGAGAATTCAGATGCCCCAACTGAATTACGCCTTCGCGTTTTGCGAGGGGCAGAGAAACGTTATGGAGAGGTTTCAGATGCCATCTTAGGTCGCATTGAGTATGAACTCGATATTATTAATCATAAAGGGTTTGCCCCCTATTTTTTAGTCATGGACGATATTGTCGCTATGGCTAGCCGTACTTGTGGCCGTGGTTCAGGAGCAGCCTCAATCGTGGCCTATGCCTTAGGCATTACCCAAGTAGATCCGATCGCGCACAATCTCTACTTTGAACGCTTTTTGACGATGGCACGAACTGACCCGCCCGACATTGATGTTGATTTTGCCTGGGACGAACGTGATGATATTTTGCATGAAGTGATTACCCGATTTGGGAAAAAACACTGTGCTCGGGTTGCAAACCATAATCGCTTTAGAATACGTTCCGCTCTTCGTGAGACCGCGATGGCTTATGGTCTTCCAGGTTCTGGGACGCCTGATAGTAACGATCCCCTCTGGGCAACAATTTACAAGGTTGCATCTCGTCTTGAAGGAATGCCTAGAGGCCTTTCCATGCATTGTGGAGGTGTAGTAATTACCCCAAGACCCATTGCGCAGTACGCTCCAGTGGAGACTTCAAACGAAGGATACCCCTTACTGGCATGGGAAAAAGAGGGAACGGAAACAGCGGGTCTGGTAAAAATAGATCTTTTAGGAAATCGTTCTTTAGCAGTAATCCGTGATGCTCTTGACAATCTAAGAGAGCAAGGAATATATATTGATGAACGCACTTGGCGTCCAACTGAAGATGAAGAAACTATGCAAGCTCTGGCCAATGGCGATACTATGGGGGTCTTCTATATTGAATCTCCTGCCATGCGTCAGTTACAAAAAAAGACTCAACGCGGTGATTTCACTCATATTACTATCCATTCCTCCATTATTAGACCAGCGGCAAATAAATTTATTGACCTATACATTAGAAGACTCAAAGGTGAACCATGGGAGCCCCTTCATCCCCGCTTAGCAAAAATACTTGATGAGACCTACGGTATTCTTTGTTATCAGGAAGATGTATCAAAAACAGCGGTAGCTTTAGCAGGTTTTAGTGAAGCCGATGCCGATGCGCTGCGCAAAGTCATTGCTAAAAAAGCAGGGTCAAATCAACTTACTCAATACGAAGAACAATTTGTTACAGGATGTAAAGAGAATGGCATCGATGAACACACTATTGCGACTATCTGGGAGATGATGCTTTCATTTGAAGGATATTCTTTCTGTAAACCACATTCAGCCTCTTACGCCATGGTCTCATTTCAATCAGCTTACCTGCGAGTCCATTACCCCGCTGCTTTTATGGCAGCCGTACTCGCTAATCAAGGTGGCTATTACCACCCTCAGGCCTATATCAGTGAAATTAGACGGATGGGCCTGTTGCTTATCGGCCCCGATATTAACCAGAGCCGTTATCGGTATTATGCTCAAAACAATAGGGTGATAGTTGGTTTCATGGCCATTGCTAATCTTTCCACTGCGACCAGTAACGCTATTATTAATGAAAGAGGACAAAATGGTAGCTTCACCTGTTTAGAAGAGCTTCCTGTGCGTGTAAAAATCCATCGGGATGATCTTGTGGCGCTGGTTTCTGCAGGAGCCTGTGATTCTTTAGCTCCTAGCATACCAAGAAGTGAGCAATTGAGACGATTACTCACCACTCCCTCAAGAAAAGATCAAAACGAAAAACAGGGTGAATTGTTTACGAGTAAGCAGTCTCACACAACAACAGATCTCTTCTGTACGCCTATAAGAAGAACTGAGGCTGAGCTCCAACGTGAGTTCGAAACTTTAGGTTTCTTAAAAAATCATCACCCTTTACTCCTCTGGGCTCGTAAAATTGCTCCTATTAAGCGAATAAGAGCGATTAATATTGACAGATATATCAATCGTTATGTACAACTTGTAGGGTGGCCTATTACGCGTAAGACAATTTGGACTATGCAAAACTTGGCGATGGAGTTTATCTCCTTCGAAGATGAGACGGCCTTGTATGAAACGGTAGTGTTTCCCCATATCTACACGAAATATCACCACATGGTGTGTGGTAAACAGCCAGTACTAGTAAAAGGGAGAGTTTGTAACGACCATGGTGCGGTGCAGGTTGAGGTACAAAGTTTTCAACTAATAAAGAAGACTTAATTACAATTTGCATCTATTATGTTGTATAATTTTGTGTAGAATTAAACATATGCGTTACAATAGTTATAACTAGAGGAGAAAATAGTGAAAATTCAAAAACAACAGGCGATGCGAAATGTTTTAATCGCATTAGCTCCCTTACATCTTGCAGCTATCTACTTCTATGGTTGGCGCTATCTAGCCGTCCTTGCAGTTGTTGCATTCACCGGAGTGCTTAGCGAATGGCTCATGGCACGACGATACGAGTTAAAGGTGACAGAGTCAGTCTTTGTCTCTTGCGCACTCTTCTCTTTATCGTTACCACCTGGAATTCCGTTGTGGATGGCAGCTCTTGGGATTGCTTTTGGGATAGTGTTTGGGAAAATGGTTTTTGGTGGATTTGGTCGAAACGTTTTCAACCCAGCTATCACAGCGCGTGCTTTCGTCTACATTAGCTTTGGGGTTCCTATGACATCTCGATTTATCCTTCCGCAAACAACGCTCAACTATTTCCCAGCAGGTTTTGGTACGTGGCTGACACAAGCTGATGCGATTTCAGCAGCAACACCCATTATGGCTAAAACCTCCTCTTACCTAAATCTATTACTCGGGAATGTAAGTGGAAGTTTTGGAGAAGCTAGCACAGTGCTCATTCTTTTGGGAGGAGCTTATATCCTCTACAAAAAGAGTGCAAATTGGAAAATAGTTACCGCCTCTATAGGCTCCTTTTTAGTATTACAAACTATTTTTTGGGTCGCAGGGGTGAGTAACGCCGCTGATCCTCTTTACGCATTAGTAAGCGGCAGTTTCCTATTTGGCGCCTTTTTCATGATTACCGACCCCATATCAGCCTCACAGACAACTGATTTGGGCCGTTGGGTGTATGGCATGATGTTTGGACTATTAACTGTCGTTATTCGAGTATTCTCCAATTGGCCGGAAGGGATCACTTTTGCAATCCTATTAGCAAATATGTTTGCCCCCCTGCTGGATCATTACTGCAAACAGGCCAAAGCTAAGAAGAAATCTAAAGCTAAAGCAGGAGGTGCCGCGTGAAAACTCAAAGTTTTTATATGAGAAGAATTCATCCTTTGGTTTTCATGGCCATCGTCACCATCATCTGCATCCTGCTCACGGCATCACTGCATCTATCCACATTTGATCGAGTTAAAAATAATGAACAATTCTTTCTCCGGCGTAGTATCCTTGATGCTGCTGCGGTGCCACATGATGGTCAACCGGAAACGGTGGCTCGGCTTTACCAAGAATCAGTAACAGAGAAAGATGGCGTGTACCAAGTAAAAGGAACCGATGGAACCATGCGCCACGTAACACAATTTACAGGACCTGGCTTATGGGGCCCTATCACCATCATGGTTGGATTCAAGAATGATCAAAAAACTCTTGCGGGTGTCTCGATCGTTAGCCAAAATGAGACTCCCGGCCTTGGAGCCAGAATTGAAGAGCCCTGGTTTACCAGTCAATTCGTTGACAAACAAGGCCCTTTCCGTCTCGTCGAAGAGGGAACCGCTGATAGTCCAGAGGAGATGGACGCGATTACCGGCGCCACTCGCACGAGTGAATCCTTCAAAAACATTATGAACCGCGCGATTACGCAAAGCGCTACTAAATCAGGGGGACAATAATATGGCTGCTGCAGGTATGAAAAAGAAAACTTTCTTAGCTCCATTGGGAAAAGATAACCCTGTTTTCGTCCAAATTCTCGGTATTTGTTCAACGCTGGCTGTAACCAACAAGCTTGAGAACACCATGGTCATGGTGTTGGGAGTGATGTTTACTCTAGCACTTTCGAGTTGGACCCTTTCACTGGTTCGAAAATGGATTCCTTCCCGTATCAGGATGATGGTAGAAACAATGGTTATAGCAACCTATGTTATTATTGTTGACATCTCACTCAAAGCTTTTTACCCCGAGATGTGGAAACAGCTTGGTCCGTATGTCGGTCTCATTATTACCAACTGTATAGTCATGGGACGTGTAGAGGCCTTCGCTCTACAGAATAAGCCAACTCTTTCGCTCATTGATGGCTTAGCCAGCGGGATCGGGTATGGTTACGTCTTATTGATAATAGCCTTCTTCCGTGAGTTATTGGGCACTGGTTCCCTGTGGGGCTTCCAGATTCTAGGATCTTGGTGGACAAACTGGTCCATCATGGTTATGCCGCCGGGAGGGTTCTTCATGCTCGCCATATTCATTTGGATTGCCCATGAGGGATTCATTAAGAAGAACAAGGAGGAAACACATGTCTGAGATGCTATTTCCAATCGCAGTATTTTTTGCTGCTATATTTACGGACAATATCCTGCTTACCAACTACTTGGGTATGTGTTCATTCCTTTCTGTCTCGAAAGAGTTAGAAACCTCGGCTGGCCTTGGTATAGCAGTAACCTTCGTTCTGGCAGTGACTACTGCCCTTAACTGGGTTGTATACCATTTAATCCTCGTTCCATTTCAACTTGAATATCTACGATTTATCGTGTTCATCATTATCATTGCTGCTTTCGTTCAGCTTATTGAAATGGTCATAGAACGCTATAGTGAAGGTCTCTATTTTGCTTTAGGTATCTTCCTTCCACTTATTACCGTTAACTGTGCCATCTTAGGGGCTAGTTTGTTCATGATCATTAGAGATTACTCATTTATTACCAGCTTCTTTTTCGGACTTGGTAGTGGAATTGGTTGGCTCATAGCAATCATGGCAATGGCAGGAATTCGCCAGCGTTTAAAAAATGCTAAAATACCACCAGGCCTAGACGGAGCTGGAATTGCCTTGGTCATCGCTGGGTTTATGGCGATGGCATTTATGGGGTTCTCTGGCATGATTCAGATTTCATAGGAGGAGAAGATGATAGAGACATTGCTTATCAGCGTACTAATCATCACGCTCATTGCCAGTGTACTAGCCCTTCTCATGGTTATTGCAGAGGCAACGATCGGTAACTATGGGGTGGTAAAGATAACCATCAATGATAGCAAAGAGATTGAAGTTCTCGGTGGGCAACCACTCTTAAAGACATTGAATTCCGAAGGAATCTTCATCCCTAGTGCCTGCGGAGGGAGAGGCTCTTGTGGTCTCTGCAAAGTACAGGTCCTTGAAGGAGGAGGGAATTATCTTCCTACCGAACTTCCTTGGATCAATGATGAAGAGAGAAAGAATTTAGTCCGTATCTCATGCCAGCTCAAAGTCAAGAATCCACTTAAAATCAAAATACCAGAAGAGTTATTCCTTGTAAAAGAATATACCACCACGGTTGAGAGTATACGTGATC
>CAZGDR010000032.1:0-21281 GCA_964524755.1 uncultured Spirochaetaceae bacterium | reverse complement strand
GATGAATGCGGCGGGATTCGAACCCACGACCTCTGCCTCCGGAGGGCAGCGCTCTATCCAGCTGAGCTACGCATCCATAATGCGAAATACTACCGCAGTTCCTTGGAAAGGTAAATACGAAGAGTGGTTATCACCCATATTATTAATGGGCAGTATATAAAATAAATTTTCAAAACTGATTGCATTCAATGTAACATAAGGTAGGTGTACTTTGTGCGTTGACGTATCTGCCCAAGTTTTCAGAAATGTCATGTTAATTAGATAGGCAATACTATTATCGATAAAGAGGACAATAATGGATATATTCGAAAAGACATGGCGAGGATGGGGAGATATCTAGAAGTAGTATTATCTTCAGGCCATTTCTAGTGGATCTCTGGTAGGTGGCCTGTAGAGGCATGAGGATTGGAAATAAAAATTTGGTCATATACTATATTGAAAGACGCAAGTGTGTCATAAGTTAAAGGCGTAATGTTTATGCAACTCGTTATATTAAAAGTATATAAATAAATTGTGTAGAATTTCAATAGAAACGTTACATATTCTCTTGACATCACTTGGGCAATTTATTACCATACAGTCACGCGAAGGTTTGAACCTCAGGGGGGAGAGTGTATGCGGAAAAAGTTGATCTACTATACGATTATCTCCATTTTGATTTTACAGCCCATTTATGCCCAACGCTCTTTGTTCAGTGACACCATTCTGTTACGAGGTCATATTGAAATAGAAGAGAAATTTAAACTCGATATCAAACAAAAGACAGTGTTCTTAATTAATCAGGATTTAGCTGGTACTACGCACGAAATTGCAACGTATGAGTTCCTTTCGAATAGCCCTGATGTGGTGTACCAAATGAAACTTGCACCAAGTTATACAACGCAACTTGGTGAAAATGTGTTTGCTTTTAGAAATACTCGGAGTACGAGTATTGGTACTGGATTTGCACCTATTCCCTTCAGGTTGACCGTCGCTAATCGCTCTGCAGAATCAATTATTACAGATGGAGAATTTAGAGCAATTCAAAAATCCATTGGAATGAGAGTAGGTTCTCGCTCACAAGAAAGTGGGACAATCTTAGTTACTTTCCCCACGCCAAGTGAAGGGTTTAATATCCAAGCTTTCAGCTCTGGTGCCTATGAGGCATCTATTGCAGTGGAAGTTTCAGCTGATTAATCTTTAAAGTTGGTAGTGGTTTTTTATTCAGCATGTTATAGTAACCCAATCAGGAGGTTCTTATGAAACCGATATTGTTGGTTATGGCAGCTGGAATGGGAAGTCGCTATGGCGGTGTGAAACAGATAGATGGTGTAGGTTTACACGAAGAAGCCTTGCTCGACTATTCAACTTACGATGCCCTGAAAAGTGGATTTGGGAAAGTTGTTTTTATTATACGTAAAGATATTGAAAAAGACTTCCGTTCAAGAATATTTGATAGGATTGCAGCTAACTGTGATGCAACCTATGTGTTTCAAGAACTTGATACGCTACTGACACCAGCTCAGGTGGCCGCTTCTAGAGGCCGTACAAAACCTTGGGGAACGGTACATGCCGTTTTAAGTGCTAAACAAGAATTGACAGCCCCTTTCTGTGTCATTAATAGTGATGACTATTATGGCAGAGAGCCCTATGCCATTATGAGTAAACACTTAGCCTCTCTAGATAATAACTCGATTGAACATGCCACGGTGGGCTATGTTTTGCGCAATACCACCAGTAGGAGCGGATCAGTATCTAGGGCAATTTGTGAAGTAAAGGACAATTATCTCGTCTCTATGCGCGAGAATAAAAAGATTTATCATCAGGGTGAAGAAATTATTAGTGATATTGATGGAGAGAAACGTGTGTTACGTGGTGATGAATGGGTCTCCATGAACTATTTTGGATTCTCCCCAGCGGCATTCTCTTTTTATCAGGAATATTTTGATAAATTTTTAGAAAAGGCAATTAGTACGCCTAAAGATGAGTGTTATTTACCTGAAGGAGCCAGCCGTATGGTGAATGAGGGGCTGGGAAAGATGCGTTTCTATACCACGAATGAACGGTGGTTTGGGATGACGTACCAAGAAGACCGTCAAATAGTAACCGATGAAATAGCTAAGAAAATTGCTGAAGGGGTCTATCCTAAGAAACTTTGGAAGAATTAATGTAGTAGATTAATTTCCTGGTCGCTTTGTTTTAGGTCCTTGGGATTTACGACTGCGATGGCCTAAGGCTGGAGTTGCCTGTCTAGCAGCCTGTGATTTTTTATTATCTAAATGATCGACAGCTTCTCTGGCCATTGGGGTAAAACCTTCACCTAGGACCTTGTAAGCTTCTTCAACTACCATAAAAGCTTTGGGGTCTGTTGCATGAACTAGGATCGTGAGACGCGATATTTGCTGGTTTGGAATGATTGTCATGAGCATATCTCTCGATTCCCCGGTATAAATTCCAGTCCCACTAAAGATAGTTCCTCCATGGTGGAGTTCTTCAATGACCTGTTTTTTTATGGCGTCCAAGTGATTGCTGAAAATATAGACAGTCTTAGCATACTTTGTCCCCATCACCATGATTACATAATTGATCATTTGGCTTGAGATGTAGACTGAAATAATGGCAAACATAGCTCGTACGATGCCAAATATAAATGCTGAGGTGATAATCACCATGGCATCGACTAGTAAAAGGCTCGTACCCAAAGGCAAAGGTGTGAACTTACTCATAATCTGGCCCAAAATATCTGTTCCCCCTGTGTTAGCACCACCTTTCATGACCAACCCGATTCCAGAACCAATAAAGAGTCCTCCGAAGAGAGCCGAGAGCATAATGTCGACTGAGTCGGTATAGGGAATAATACCTGTGTAGCCAATAGTAACCCCAGTGAGACTGACACATACACTGAGAAGAATCATGCCTAAAAGTGATTTTAACCCATACTTTGTGCCAAATATCTTTACGCCAATGAGGAATAAGGGAATGTTCATAACTAGCATAGAGATACCGGGTTCAAAGCCAAAGGTGTGGAATAGAATCGTAGCAACTCCGTTGACACCCCCTCCTGCAATTTTAGCCGGCATGGCGAAGGCCGCAATACCAAAACCAGCCATGGCTGATCCGATTATAATAAAGAGGTATTCTCTTATATAGCGCCAAGCAGGATTCTTCATTATCGTTTTGCCATGGGAGAGAATCCCTCGCCAATTACTTCATAAGCTTCTTCAATAATCATAAAAGCTTGAGGGTCAATTTCCTTCACAATCGTATTTAACTGAGTAATTTTCTGGTTGGGTATTACTGTCATTAACACTGGCTTATCTTGTTTTGTATAAATTCCAGTACCTTGAAGTAGCGTCCCTCCGTGGCCCAATTCATCAGTTATTCTTTGAGCGATCTCTTCATGTAAATCACTTACAATTAAAGCAGTCTTTGCGTAGCGGGTCCCCATGTTAAGTAGAACAAAGTTAATCGAAGCACTTGTGGTAAATAGTGCGATCGCGGCAAAGAGAGCACTTTCAAGTCCAAAAGCGAACCCTCCACCGAGAATAACCAATCCATCTACAATGAAAAGGGATGTCCCAACAGGGATAGGGGTGTATTTACTAATGATTTGGGCGGCAATATCGGTGCCACCGGTATTGGCCCCACCTTTTAAAACGAGACCCATGCCAAACCCACACAAAAAGCCGCCGAAGAGGGCCGATAATAGGATATCAACTGAATTACTATAATTAAGAAAACCTTCAAATCCAAAGAGCAACCCAAAAGCGGTAGTGAAGAGGGAGAGAAGGGTTGTCCCTACTAAAGAAATAAGACCATACCGCGTTCCAAAAATACGGGTGCCAACAATAAAAAGGGGCAGACTTAATAGAAAAATAGTTGTACCAACTTCAAAATGGAAGAGATGGTACAAGATAACTGCTATCCCGCTCACTCCGCCTCCAGCAAGTTTAGCTGGTGTTATAAAAGCAGCGACTCCTACGGCGGTGACTAAGGACCCAAAAATAATATAGGCATAATCACGAATTTTATGTTTTTTACTCATATTGGAGATTATAGCCTGAAAATTAAAAAAACAGTAGGAGTAGCGGCTTGTATACTCATATCTTGTGCGGCAATGTTAATGGGACTGAAACCAGCTGATCAATGAGGTCGTTGGCATCTGAGGTAACAATAAGGGCTTCAAATAAAGCTGGTTGGAGAAATCCTGCCGTTACGGACTCCTTGAGGAATTCAAGTAACTTGTCATAATATCCTGCTATATTAAGTAAGCCAACAGGTTTGTTATGATAGCCTAACTGTAACCATGTCAAAGCCTCCATAACCTCTTCAAGGGTCCCAATACCACCAGGAAGGGCGATGAAAGCATCCGAACGTTCATACATTGTTGCTTTGCGCTCGTGCATACCAGATACAATAATCAGCTCATCCTCATTGTGTTCAATGTGCTTAACCATGTCATACAGTTTTGTGGGAATAATTCCCGTGACAGTAACTGGCATATGGCGTAGAGTCTCTGCCATCACCCCCATCAAGCCTCGACCACCACCTCCGTAGACAAGGTTTATATCTTTTTCAGCCATCTTTTGGGCCAGTGCTACGACGCCATCACGGTACACCTCGTCATTCCCAACGGATGATCCACAAAATACACAAAGGTTTTTAATAATTCGTAGTGGTTGTTTATTTTCCATTGTAGGAGCATACACACAGAAGGAAGGGAATTCAAGTCTTTCAATTGTTTATCTTTCAAGTATATGCATCGTTATAAAACCATGTTAGGATGGGCAAAGCAGGGGGATCCGTGTTGCAAGTATTGATTGTATACGATTCGGTATTTGGAAATACTGAAAAAGTTGCCACCGCTTTGAAGGAGTCTGTTACAGCTCCCCATAGAGCGCTTATAGTCAAAGTGGATAATTTTACGGTTCACCTTTTAGACGGAGTAGATCTATTACTGGTTGGTTCTCCTACCCATGGATTTAAGCCCACTGAAGCTATAACACTGCTATTCAAAGGATTTTCAAAAAATACGTTGGCAGGTATAAAAGTAGCCGCTTTTGATACAAGGATCTCCGTAGTAGAGGTTAAATCAAAGGTCTTTTCCCTGATGACTTCCCTTTTTGGATATGCTGCGGACTCAATTACTAAAGCTTTAGTAAAGCATGGTGGTGTCCTAGTTTCTGAAGCTCATTGGTTTATCGTCAGGGGGAAGGAAGGTCCATTACGACAAGGTGAGGTGGAACATGCCCGTACCTGGATAACACAATTGTTAGCAGTCGATGTGGGAAGTAACTCTTTCCCCTTGACCTAACCCTTTATCCATGTTTACGCTGTCCTTGCATCTCCCTCACAATATTGGAGGTCTTTCGCATGAGGACAAGAAAACGGATAGGTTGGATACTTCCCATAGTAGTACTAGTCAGTTTTTGTACCCCGTTGTTCGCTACGCAAGTTTCCATTACTTGGCACTGGGAGAAACCGGATGAAAAAGTTATTGCATTCAGGTACCAACTAGATGGTGAACAAGATGATGCGTGGACCGTGGTAGATGCTTCAGTTTTAGAATATACTGTGGGCCCTCTTGAGAAGACAAAACAATATAGCCTCTTTTTACAACAAACGCATGACAAAGCCGTGTGGAGTGATAGTAGCGTATTAATCTATGAACCTCCCAGAAAACCACCTGCACCAGTTATTGGGGCTATCGTCGCGGAACCAGTTACCAGTAGTTATCAAATATCTATAACATGGGGATGGGAGAAAGCAGACGAAGATGTTATCGCCTTTAGGTACCAATTGGATGGTGAAAAAGAGGATGATTGGACCGTTGTTGATGCCTCGATTTTAAGTTATGTAGCACACTCTCTCAATAAAACAAGACCGTATAGTTTCTTCCTTCAGCAAACATATGATCGAGAAATATGGAGCGATAGTAGTGTTTTAGTATATGATCCACCCGAAGAAGAGATTGGTATAGAAGAAGAATTTGTTCCAGTTATAGAACCTGAGATGGAAGTTGAAGAGTTCCAAGAAGAACCTTTTTTTGAAGAACCATTTTTTGAAGAAAATCTTTATGAAGAAGAAGATTTAAATTTAGTAGAATATGAAATTCCTGAAGAAGTTTTAGAAGAGTCTGTCCCTCTAAAATCGCATGGAGCGCTTGGCTTTTTCGTTGGTTTGGGAGGGAGAGCTAATACCTATTTGGGCTCAACCTTTACTACTACTGAATATATCCCCCTAAGAACTCGTATTTTGCCCTCAATTGCAGTCGATTATATCTATAGCAATTGGAAGTCATTCAGTTTTAAGAGTTCTTTAGGCTTCAGAGCAGGAATTGGGTATCAATCGTATCAAGCTGGAGGTGTAACTCTGCCAGGCTTTGATGCACACGGACTGGTTGCTTATGAATATGCACTTAGCGATTCATTTGCACTAGATGGGGCCGTAGGCCTCTCTTTCCTATTTACTGGAAGTGCGATCCATTCCCCCAGTAAGGCCGCATTAGGCCTATTCCTTGGTCCTGTTCTCCAAGTTAATGGGCGCTACCAAATCTCTGATGTATGGTCAGTTCTTATCCAGGCAGAGACGAGAATGTTACTGAGTGGAAAGTTTAAACCTTATGAATTAACTGGTATAGTACGGTTGGGTATTGGCTACAGACTCTAGTTGATTAAGTATAAAGAAAGGACCTTTGAGGTAGATACGTTATGGAGGAGATATGAAAGAAAGCCAAATACGCCGGCATCTCGACTTTATCTATTTTGTGCAGGAAACTGAAGATTACCGGATGACCGAGAAAGCTGAGCAGTTAGCACGTGATGTGTTGGATGACGAAATGTCGGGTGACGAGGCTGTATCAGCTATTATTGATACCCATGGACTCTCCAGTGAGTCGGACAGTAGCACCTCTGCTAACGGGTGCTATCCTAATTCTGATGTCTATATCAACTTTTTTGGAATTCATGATCAAGATCTTTTAGATGCCATTGAAACTGAAATTGTAAGTGTGAGAATGGCTGAGATATTGGCTGGTCCACAGGAGTGGAAATTCGATTTTGAGCATCTGAAAATCTTGCATGGACGTTTATTTGACGATATATATCCTTTCGCTGGAGAGATACGATATATCCCTATTACACGTCGTACAATATTTTGTCTACCGCAGTATATTGATACTATGGCAGATGATATTTTTGGAAAGCTGCGGAGTGAGAAATATTTAAGAGACCAGGAGTTGGATGAGTTTGTCGATAACTTGGCTTACTTCATGGCTGAGGTGCATGCCTTGCACCCCTTCTTGGATGGAAACACGCGTACAATGCGGCTTTTTTTTCAGCAATTAAGTTCTGCTGCCGGGTGGCGTATCAATCCCGCTGAGACGGCTGACAGTCGTGTTCTAGAGGCTGATATCGCAGCTCTTGAAGGTAATTACCAACCACTGATAAGCATATTACATGATGCTGTAGAGCCCATGTGACTAAAATAATGAGGTGCTAACATGATTACTGCAATTTTGTTTGACATGGATGGAGTGCTTATAGACTCCGAAGAGTATATTTCAGCGGCGGCCATTGCCTATTTTAAATCAATTGGTATAGATGCTAAGCCTGCCGATTTCATCCCTTTTGTGGGAGCTGGCGAGAATCGTTACATTGGTGGTGTCGCTGAAAAATATGGGGTAGAGCTTGAAATTGAACAGGCTAAACTCGACACTTATGCAATCTACGAAGAGTTGATTACTGGAAAAGAGAGTGCTCTGCCAGGCGTTGTCCGCTTTTTGACCAATGCCCATAAAGCAGGCCTTAGTATGGCCGTGGCCACGAGTGCCGATAAGCGTAAGATGGAGATAAATCTAGAAGTAATGGGATTAAACCTCTCTTGGTTTACAGTACTAATTAATGGGAAAGACATTGAGCGTAAAAAACCATTCCCCGATATTTACCTGAAAGCTGCTAATGATTTAGGTAAAACCCAAGAAGAATGTCTTGTGTTCGAAGATGCTACGAATGGCGTTGAGGCTGCTAAAGCGGCTGGTTCTTTATGTGGTGGTATCACTACGAGTTTTAGTGATGAAGAATTACGGGCGGTAGGAGCCGATTTTATCCTAACCGGACTAGACGACTTTCCAGATTTTTCAACCATAGAAGAATTTAATCGTCTGTTACTTCACTATAGAGGAAGAGAAGAAGCTCTCAAGACGCGGTTACATGCCTATACTCCCTATTCTCAGTTTCGTGTAGGTGCTGCAGTAGTAAGTACCCGTGGAAACATCTACAGTGGGTGTAATGTGGAAAATAGTAGCTATGGAGCCACTATTTGTGCTGAACGAAGTGCTGTTATGCAGGCAGTAGCCGCTGAAGGGGAGTTTCAAGTCGATATGGTCGTAGTGGTCACAGATGATGACCCCCCAGCTCCACCGTGTGCCATCTGTTTGCAAGTCTTGGCTGAGTTCGCCACACCGCAAACCATGGTCTACCTCTATGATTTGCAAGGTACATGTGTCCCGTATACATTTAGCGAGTTATTGCCACATCCTTTTATTTTTCCAACACGGCGTGATCAGCTAAAAGGTTAGCAAACTCCACCTTCGAGAGCCATTATCTTTTTAACACGTTTGTTATGGCGGCCCCCCTCAACGGGGCTGTCAATAAACGCATCTAGCATCTCCTCAATCGGTTGAGCATATTCGACACGCCCTCCAAATGCGATGAAATTAGCATTGTTGTGGCTCTTTGCCATGGTTGCAGTGAAAATATTGTGGATGAGGGCACAACGGATTCCTCCAATTTTATTGGCGGCTATGGAGATGCCTATACCTGTTCCACAGGAGACGACACCGAATTCATAGCCTCCGGCGAGGAACTCGCCACAGGCTTGAGCTGCCATATCTGGATAATCGACTGATTCGGAAGTAGTGACTCCCAAATAATCTACCGTATACCCACGTTTGGTGAGATGTGCTACTATTTTTTTAGTAATTTCAATCGCTCCATGATCATTGGCAACAACAACTTTTTTCATCGGTTTAGTTCTCCTTCTGAGTTTTCTTATTGTCTAAAGAATTCCCTTGGTGGTCAAGAGTAAGACCTTTTGTTACTCCTTTATCACCTAGATATAATTGTATTGAGCATTATCTTAGCTACTTTCTCATTACTTTTAAAGGCTCATTTTCCTGAAGTGTTATTGTTCAGGCCGTTTAACGTTGTTGTATCGATTTTAGTTGCTTCATTTGAGCCGATTGACTACGATTGTTTTTAGGAGGAGACAACCATGCAAGAAGTTTATGTCACTGGCCATAAAAATCCTGATCTCGATTCAGTCAGTGCTGCCTGGTGTTATGCACATTTAAAAAATATAGTAGATCAAGAGCTCTCCTATGTTCCCATCCGCATTGGACATTTAAATGCGACAACCAAAGATCAATTTAAAAAAGCGGGGATTGAACCTCCGCAGTTTGTCAGGGATGTGCGGGCAAAAGTAGGGGATGTGATGACCACCGACTATATCTCTTTGCACCCCGAAGAGCCCGTCTATAGTTTAGTTACGCTGATGAGCGCTAAGCATGCCTCTGTAGTCCCTCTCATGGATGGGGATACCTATGTTGGGCTTTTGAGTCTCGATGAGATCACCTCTTTCTTTTTACGCGAGAATGCCGGCAAACGGCCTCGATATCGTTTCCACCCAGAGAATTTCAGTAAAGTAATTCGAGGCGAATTTATTAAAAGAAATGAAATGAAAAGTTTCGATGCCTATATCATGACAGGGGCCATGGAGTTTGATATCTATTATAAACGCCTTAGGAATCTTTTACCTGAATTACCTGTTTTAGTCGTAGGAAATAGAGTGAAGCATCTACAATATGCTGTAGAGAATCAATTTCCTGCCATTATTTTAACAGGCTTAGATGAAGATAGCTTGATTGATATTAACTTAGATTCGTACACAGGAATACTATTCAAATCGTATGAAGATACGGCGGAAACCATTCGCTTGTTACGCATGAGTCTGCCATTGCGTCGCCTAGCTGTGAAGCAACCACCGTGGGTGGCAGTTGATGATTTATTTGAGGATGCCAAACGGATACTTATAGAATCTGAGTATCGTGGGTTGCCGGTCTTTGATGGCGATAGATTTGTTGGATTTGTTACCCGTCGTTGTTTTCTTGAGCGTCCTAAACGGAAAGTCGTGATGGTTGATCATAATGAACTCAACCAAAGCGTAGACGGGCTTGAAGAGGCCGAAGTCATTGAAATTATTGATCACCATCGACTCGATGCCGAAAAAACTCCTCATCCTATTTTTATAGCGGCAGAACCGGTCGGTAGTACTTGCACGATTGTGTATCACCAATATCTGCGATGGAGCGTCCCGGTTGATCCTCTTACGGCACGTATGCTATTAGCCGGAATTGTTAGTGATACGGTGATGTTAAAAAGTCCAACTACCACTCAACAAGATATTGTGGCGGTGCGTGCACTCTGCAAGATTGCCTCAATTCCTAATTTTTTAGCATTTGGAGAAGAGTTGTTCAGTGCGGGAGCTGTGTTGAACAAAGCCGATCCCAAACAGGTGGTAGAGGGAGATTTTAAAACATACACAGCTAACTTAGTCAACTTTGGAATTGGCCAGGTTGAAGTGACCACCCTCACAAAAGTTGATGGAGTTAAGGAGAAGTATATACAACAATTGGAAGATACAAAATTAAAATATGGTCTTGATTGGGCTATGTTACTCGTTACCGATGTGATGAAAGAAGATAGTGTACTCCTCAGTACTCCCTATCCAAGAAAAGAAAAAGCTTTAATTTATCCTTTAGAATCTGCTGGAAAATATCTGCTCAAAGGGGTCCTTTCACGTAAGAAGCAACTTCTGCCCGAAATTTTACGGGTGTTAGAAGAGGGGCGTTAACCCATCGAGCTAATGGAGATAATCGAGGGGATAGCTTTAATACTACGAACTACTTTTTTGAAGTCTTCTTCGTTGCCCACTTCCATGGTAAAACTTCCAATGAGGCGATCTTGTTCATCGTCATCGAGTCGACCCTCAATTAAGTGTCCCTTGTATTTGCGGATAGCTCCTTCAATTTCTGCGAATAAGTCTTGTGTGACTCTGCTCACGACTCGGAAACGACGAGTGAGGAGTGGTGTGGCGGTCTCCCACTCAACCTCGATACTCCGTTCTTCAATTTCAGTCATATTTTTAAGATTGTGACAGTTTTTGCGGTGGACGATAATACCACGACCACGCGAAACATAGCCTATGATGTCGTCCCCTCGGCGTGGACTACAGCATTTGGCTAGGGAGATTAAGATGTTTTTCTCGTCTCCCACCCTAAAGGTAAGTCGGCTTTCATCCATGACTGAGCGAACAATCTCCTCATCTTCAATGGGAGTTGGCGGTACAGTGGTTTCAGGAGGAGGCTCTAGTTTTTTCTTGGCAATAATATTTTTATCCAAGATAAGACTATCATCATTCTTATTCAGCCAAGAACGTATTTTTCTTCTAGCACTGTTTGTTTTAGCTAGACGAAGCCAGTTAAGAGTAGGCCGTGCATTAGGGCTGGTGAGAATCTCAATGACTTGAGTATTTTTTAGGGGCTGGCTGAGTGGAATGATGGAGCCATCTGCTTTTGCGCCAGTTGTCCGATTGCCAATTTCTGTATGGATATGGTAGGCAAAGTCGAGTGGGGTCGCATTAGCAGGGAGTTCTACAATATGGCCCTGTGGGGTAAATACATAGATAGTATCTTTGAGGAGTTCCCCTTTAATATCGTCTAAGAAACTCTCTGATTGCTCAATCTCTGAGCTCCAGCTTTTGAGCTTATGTAGAATGCGGGTAAACTGTTCACTATCACGTTGCATCCAAGGCCCTTCTCCCAGCCCCGTTTCTGCTTTATAGGTCCAGTGTGCAGCTACACCGTACTCAGCGGTGGCATGCATTTCTCGAGTGCGAATCTGAACTTCTAGTAATTTGCCATCTAAAGCCATAACCGTGGTATGGAGACTCTGATAATTATTAGCTTTTGGCATGGCGATGTAATCTTTAAAACGCCCCTCTATGGGGGGCCACAATTTATGGACAAGACCTAATAAAGAGTAGCATTCATTAACTGTGTCACAGATGATACGTACACCAAGGACGTCTCCAATTTCCTCAATCTCCTTCTTCCGTTTTTTCATCTTCATGTAGACACCATAGGTGTGCTTAGTGCGGGATTGGACTTCTACATTGGCTAATCCTTGATCACCACAGGATCGGTAGAGGATTTTCTCGATCCGGCCTAGATAGGCGGTCCGTTCACTTTTTTTGGAAAGTAGATACTCCTCAATATATTGGAAGGTCTCTGGTTTAAGAATTTTGAGAGACTGGTCTTCCAACTCTCCTTTTAACCAAGACATACCGAGTCTATCGGCTAGAGGGGCAAAAATATCGAGGCACTCATTAGCAATTTCACGTGCTCTTCCTGCCGAGAGGTGTTGTAAGGTACGCATGTTATGTAATTTGTCAGCTAGTTTAATGATAATTACTCGCACATCCTTACTCATCGCAAAAAACATTTTTCTTATAGTTTCAGCTTCTTGTTGACTCTTGTTCTTAGCTTTGAGGGCGCTGATTTTAGTCTCACCTTCAACGAGGTCGGCTACGGTCTGACCAAATTTTTCAACTAAAGTCTCAAATGTTACCGGTGTATCTTCCAAGGTGTCGTGTAATATGCCAGCTACCACGGTATCGATATCCATGCGTATAGAGATGAGGATCTCAGCTACAGCATAGGGATGAATAATATAAGGTTCACCGCTTTGACGTTTCTGATTCCCATGGGCTTCTGCGGCAAAGATAGCTGCTTCACGAATACGCTCTTGTTCAGCTTTAGTATAACGGAAGGCTTTTTGGACAAATCTGTTAGTTAGCTCTTCATACATCATAGTGTCCCTCCAATAACTCGTCTCAGAGGGGCAAGATCGTTATAACTTTCAATTGCAGAGAAACCTTTGGACACTAGATAATCACCCACAGCATCATGCTGGCGGTAATCGCATTCAATGAGTAAGCACCCTCCCTCAAGAAGGTACGTAGGTGCCTGGTCAATAATTTTCTTAATCAGGGTTAACCCATCATCTCCGCCACCTAAAAGGGCGATTGATGGTTCAGCTTTAACCTGAGCTTCAGTTTGGTTATACCATGTTTCATTTAAGTAGGGTGGGTTGGTTACAATTATCTCGAATTTTTGGTCAGAAAGTGCTGAAAAGAGGTCAGAGTGAAGCAGTGTAGCTCTATTTTCCACAATATCATTATTATTTATTTGAGCCACAGCGAGAGCCTCTTCAGAGATGTCGGTCATAATAACTGCAGCCTTTGGTCGTTCCGCAGCTATCGTTATACCAATACAGCCACTGCCTGTACAGAGGTCAAGAACATGTACTGAAGTCTCTAAAGCGATTTTAGAGAGGGCCGTTTCAACTAAAATCTCGGTATCAGGGCGGGGAATTAGGACTGAAGGTGAGACCTTAAAGGTCCTTCCATAGAATTCACGTTCGCCAATGAGATACGCAATTGGTTGTGCGGCACAACGGCGTTGAATGAGGGTCGTGTAGGTTTCAAGAGCATCGGGTTGGAGGACGATGTTAGAGCGGCTGTAGAGGTGTTCACGTGACAATCCTGTAGTTTTACTCAGTAACAAAGAGGCATCTAGAAGTGGTGTTTGCGAGACTTGCTGCCCATAGATAGCTGTAGTCCCTTGTCTAAGCGCCTCTTTGATTGTAATCACTGCAACTCCCTGAGCGCCTCTTCTCCTGCTGCCATCTTTAAGGCTTCAACAATCTCTTCGAGCGCTCCTTCTAATATTAAATCTAGTTTATATAACGTAAGATTGATTCTGTGGTCTGTCAAACGATTTTGGGGAAAGTTGTAAGTCCTGATCCGTTGGGAGCGATCCCCAGAGCCGACTTGGCTTTTTCTATTATCAGCTCGTTCTTTTGCTTTCTTCTCCGCCTCCATCTCATATAGGCGTGAACGGAGTACCCGCATCGCTTTGGCTTTATTTTTAATCTGTGATTTTTCATCTTGGCAGGTAACAACCATGCCAGTTGGAATATGGGTTAGCCGGACAGCACTATCGGTCGTATTTACCGACTGGCCACCAGGGCCACTACTACGCATCACATCAGTTTTCAAATCTTCAGGGCGAATTTCAATGTCTGTGGCTTCTGCTTCGGGCAATACGGCTACAGTAACGGCCGAAGTATGAATACGTCCGCCTGATTCAGTTTCAGGGACCCTCTGTACACGGTGGACGCCACTTTCCCAGCGGAGATTACCATAGACATTCTTACCGGAGATCGAGAAAATAAGTTCTTTAAATCCCCCAATTCCAGTCTCATGCATACTCATAATCTCTATTTTCCAGTGGTTGTTCTCAGCAAAATGGCTGTACATTCTAAAAAGGTTAGCAGCAAAAAGGGCGGCCTCATCTCCTCCGGTTCCTGCCCGGATTTCCATGATTATGTTTTTCCCTTCCATGGGGTCGGGTGGGACAAGGAACAATTTACTACTTTGCTCAATTTGCTCTTTTTCAGTTTTAAGCGAATCTATCTCATCTTCAGCCATAGCGATTAAATCAGCGTCATCTTCTTCCTGAACCATCTCCTCTGCAGCCGTGATTTGGGCTTCGAGATCTCGTAATGATTTTAGAGTCTCAATAATGGGCTCTAAATGAGAGCGTTCCTGCATGAGCTTTCGATAGTTTTCTATATCTTTCATGATATCTGGATCAGCTAAACGTTTTTCAAGCTCTGCGAATTGTGGTTCAAATTTTTGTAGAATATCTATCATAATCTGCTCCTTTGCAGCAATCACCCTTTCTTTTTTGCATAGGAGGGAAACTGTTCTGTGGGAACCAAGTATAACGATTTCTTACCTTAGATGTCCAGCGCAGCCAATACATCTTTGTTTTGCTCAATCTTTTCTGGGGTCAGTGTATTCATACTATAAAAAACAACTGCTCCCGCTAGAAAAAAAAGGGCCGGGATTGCTGCCATGTGTAAACTGATCCCTAATGTAGCTTTTGGAGAGTAGGGATCGATGGCAAAGTTTGTCATTTTGTGAATGAGCCAAAATACGATAGCCTGACTAGCATAAGAAAAACGCATGAAGAAAGCTCTAATTCCCATCAAGACTCCATCGTCACGACGTTTATCGATGACGACGATAGCATCAACAATATCGGCCATGGCAGGACCCATGAACGTCCAAAATCCACCGAACCCAAGACCCCAAAGGGCCATGAAAAGGGTGAATAGAGACTTTGTCCGAACAAAGGTCATAGGGAATGCGAAAATTGCCATAACCATACTGGTAATCAGGAGCATTCTTTGGTTATTCTTTAACCGCCTCGATAAAAATGACCAACCTGGTATGGAGACTAAAGCCCCTATGAGCATACCGGCAAAGATTGTAGTTGTTCCGCTACTAGGAACATTTAGAATATAGTTGCCCACATAGTGGATAGAACTGGTCATACACATAGTACCTGATTGATAGAGGAATAAGAGGAGTATAAAGGCCATCAAATCACGATGGCGTAAGGCGCGGATCATCGATGGAAAGAATTTATGTTCTTCTTTTGGTTCAAAAGCGAGTTGCTGTTGTTGTTTTTTAAAGCGATCAATCATCCCGCGTGTTTCATGCACCCCTGGGATGATAAGGAGTATACCACCGATGGTTACGGCGGCAATAACCCAACCACTAGTCAGATAACTACCTATGTTACCGTAGGAGAAGAAGAGGGGTGGAATTACGAATCCTGCGGCAACACCAAGTACTCCAACCGCCGTGCTTATAGCAGCAGCTTTGGCTCGTACTGCTTGTGTTCTAAATTTATCGGGGTAGACTGACTGGTAATTTACTTCCCAGAGCGAATAAAATCCATCGAAGAGGCAGATAGTGAGAACCATCCACAGGAAGACTGGGAGCGGATTTGTTTTTACTTGAGCTTGCCATGCGGCAGGGACGGCAAAGATAAGGATAAAAGAAAAGGCGCTTAAGGTTAAGCCCATGATTATCCACGGGAATCGTCTTCCCACCTTATGGGCAAAAGGGGCTTTGCGATTGGTTACAAATCCTATTATGGGGTCATTGATGGCATTCCACAGCGAGTAGATAATAGTTGCGATGGCGGCATATCCTGCTGCTAACCCAATTTCGGTTTCATAGAATTTAAAAACAACAGCCCCAAAGGCTCCAGTCAAGAATTCGGCTAGGAATTTTCCAATGCCGTACGAAGCCATAATTCCAAAACCATGTTCCCGTTTACCTTGCATGCACGACTCCTTGTGGGCTATCAAATCATGGATTTCGTTCTATGACAAGCTCTAGAGTAGCATTGTGGATTATTTAGTTATAATGGAGAGGGGGCATAGCGTACTACCATGTGGACCACCGCATTTGATGCACCGGAATTGGTTATGCTATGAGCGATATCAGCGTGATAGGCTAAGAAGTCACCTTTATGTAATTCGGTGCTATTTCCACCAGCGGTTACGGTCACTGACCCTTTGATAATCGTCAAGAATTCTTCAGTTCCCGGGAAGTGAGGGTCACTAGGTAATGAGCTCTTAGGATCAAAAATGAGCATGTAAATCTCTAAGTCTCCCACCATCTCGAGCGGTGAAAAAACCTTTATCGTGACCCCATGTTCTGCCGTATCGAGTGTTTTTATGGCTTCGCTCCGATTAACCACAAATTTTCTTTTTGGAGGACCATCGGAATCGAGCAGATCGGGGAGATCTACGCCAAGCCCTTTGGCAATTTTCCACACGGTAGCAATTGTTGGATTGACTTTATTTGATTCAATTTGACTGAGCATAGCTTTCGAAACACCAGAACGTTCTGATAATACATTCAGCGTAAGGTTACGGGCATTGCGTAGTTTTTGTATATTTTTTCCAATCATTGGCGGTGTTTCCATCGCTATCTCCAGTTTGTTTGACATAGTAAAATTTGTTCACTATACTGAACTCGCATATTGTAAGACAGCGCTAGCCAGTTGTCAAGGAAAGCTCTCTTTGGGAGGAGCGCAACCATGAAAAATATTCTAATTATTGGCTCTCTTGGGCAACTAGGTTCTGAAATAGCAATCCGTTTGCGCCAGCTCTATGGTGAGGTACATGTTGTTCTCACAGATATTCGCAGCGATATTAATCAGGAACTCGTTGCGGGAGGCCCTTTCTATAGCGTAGATTGTAGAGATGGAGAGACTTTGTCAGAGTTGGTGGTAAAGCACAATATCGATACTATTTACCACCTAGCCGCGATTCTTTCGGCAACGGCTGAAAAAAATCCTCTGCGTGCATGGGATATAAATATGAACGGGCTGATGACTGCCCTAGAGATTGCCAGAATTCATAGCTGTGCGCTATTTACCCCCTCTTCAATTGGCGCTTTTGGACCGACTACCCCCAAGAAATTTACCCCTCAAGATACCATTCAGCGACCAACTTCAATCTATGGAGTTTCAAAAGTTGCAGGGGAGCTTTTATGTGATTATTACCATCATAAATATGATGTTGATACGCGAGGGGTGCGCTACCCTGGTATTATTAGCAGTTTAACCCCTCCTGGTGGTGGAACTACAGATTATGCTATTGAAATGTATTACGCCGCGTTGCGCGATCGGCATTATGAGTGTTTCTTACAAGGTGATACGTATCTCGATATGATCTATATGCCCGATGCTGTAACAGCTGCGGTACAAATTATGGAAGCAGACCCTGTCAAGCTCCGTCACCGAAATGCTTTTAACGTGGCAGCAATGAGTTTTTGTCCAGAAGAACAGGCGGCCTACATCAGAACCCATATTCCTGATTTCACGATTAGTTACCGCGTTGATCCGGTGAAACAGGCCATTGCTGATTCGTGGCCCGACAGCCTAGAAGATTATGCTGCACGCGTTGAATGGGGGTGGGAACCTACCTACGATCTGGCGCGGATGACTTCTGATATGATTCAAACTATCAATAAGCGAATGGGAGGAGGAAAATAATATGTTCGATAAAAAGTTTCAAAGCGAACTTTCTGAATTTTTACAAGAATTACATGATCAAGGTCTCTATAAACAAGAAAGAATTCTAGAAGGACCCCAAGGAGCCACAATAGAGGTGGGTGGGAAAAAGGTGTTAAACTTTTGTGCCAATAATTATCTTGGTCTCTCTAACCATCCTGAAATCATTGCGGCATCTGCTAAAACTATGCAGGAGTGGGGGTTTGGACTCTCATCTGTCCGTTTTATTTGTGGTACACAAGCAATTCACAAACAACTTGAAAACAGGTTGAGTGCCTATCTTGGTATGGAAGATACTTTGCTCTTTTCGAGTTGTTTCGATGCTAACGCAGCGGTTTTTGATCCTCTGCTTGATGAACGGGATGCCATTCTCAGTGATGCCTTGAACCATGCTTCAATCATTGATGGTGTACGTCTATGTAAAGCAAAAAGGTTTCGCTACGCTCATAGTGATATGAAAGAATTGCGTCTCCAGTTGGAGGCGGCCAAAAGCAGCCGCCGCCGTCTCATTGTAACCGATGGAGTATTTTCCATGGATGGAGATATCGCAAAATTAGAAGAAATATGTGATTTGGCAGAAGAATATAATGCACTGGTGTTAGTTGATGATTCACATGCCACAGGATATATCGGAGAGACCGGTCGTGGTTCAATGGAACACTGTGAAGTGGGACATCGCATTGATATCATCACTACGACCTTTGGAAAAGCCCTCGGTGGTGCCAGTGGTGGTTGTATTAGTGGTAAAAAAGAGATAATCGAGGTGTTACGTCAAAGAGCACGACCGTATCTTTTCAGTAATACTCTTGCCCCTGCGATTGTGGGTGGAACATTGCAAGTTTTGGATATGGTTGAGAAAGATAATCCTTATCGCAAAAAAACAATGCAAAATGCGCGTCTTTTTAGGAAGCTGATGACTGATGCAGGCTTTGATTTAGTCCCTGGAGATACTGCGATTGTCCCTGTGATGCTCTATGATGAAAAGAAAGCTGTGGCCATGGCTGATGCGCTATTAGAAGAGGGGATTTATGTGATTGGTTTTTCCTTCCCTGTCGTCCCCAAAGGTCAAGCGCGTATTCGAGTACAACTTTCGGCAATTCATACCACAGAAGATGTAGAAGCAGCTGTCGAGGCATTTATCCGAGTTCAAGGCTAACGAGGATACGTTAGTCCGATTCGTGTACAGAGGTCTCGACCCCATTCTTCTAGTTTAGACAACACCTCTTTATCTTGCGGGGTGGTATCATTTGATGCCATCCGCTCGGCAATTTTACGGGCAAAGAACTCAAGAGTCACTGGAGTTTTCCCAGGTGGTTGGATGAGTCGTTGGGCACAGAAACTCTTCCAGCGTTCTTTTTCCTCTTCACTTACTACCTCAGGCCAATTACGACACTGATAGCGCCACAACATTTCGTGAGCGCGTTGGTCGTCAAAGTTAAACCTTTTCGCCCACAACTCTTCGGGGGGCAGCGAGCGTATTTCACTGAAGCGCTTAGCATCTGCATCAGAGAAGAAAGAACCTGAGTAGAGGGTGTGATCGACATCGTCGACTACGGGGAACTCTTCAGCATCGACTGCTTTACGTACATTGACCGCTATGATGGGGTGGGTAATAAGTTTTTCGTAATGTTCTTGGCACTGCGTCATATTAATGGCTAACCTTGAGATGGTTTCCTCGGTTAAGACCGACAGTGGCGATAAAAACGGGGCACGGTTGATTGCAATGCGGTGGAGTCCTTTGACTTGTAAGAGCTGATCACTAGCACTCACAATTTGGGGGAGGCTCGTGAGAAGATTGGCACCATCGGTAAGAAGCTCAGCACTTTTATTCAATACCTCTTCAATCTTTTCTCCGGTTTGGATTGCTTTTCTCACCTGTTGTGCAGCTATTCTAAACGTGTCCCCTGTCTTCTGAATACTTTCTAACTCTCCGAAGGCCCTGGATGCATTTATAAGCGCTGCAGGATCTTGCATAAGGTCAAAGACGATAATACTATTGGGGTTGCGCATGCTAGCTGTAATAGGGATAACCACGGTGGTGCACCCCTCATTACGGGTGAATGGGGCTGCCGTCAGAGCAAGCGGTTCTCCCATAGTAGGCAATAATGTTTTCACTGTTTGTTTGTTGCGTAGAGTTAGGTAGTACGAAAAGAGCTTTGGCTGGTGTCTTTTGATTAGCCGTGCTAGTTCTAGGGTTGCGTAGACATCACTCAAGGCATCATGGGCCTGTGTATGTGCTATGCCATTAGCTTGGGTTAAATTAGTAAGTTTGAAAGAGGGATTCCCTGTTTCCGCTTTGGTTGGCCAATTAATCCCTTTAGGACGTAAGTCGCGTGCTGCCCGTGCTAAGTCTAAGATATCCCATCGGCTGTTACCCTTGTCATATTCTCGTCTGTAGGGGTCGAGAAAGTTGCGAAACAAAGTGTTGCGCAGAAATTCATCATCAAAGCGGAGGGAATTATACCCGACGGCACAGGTGCCAGGTACGCTCAATACCTCATTAATTTTGGCAATAAATTCACTCTCAATCATCCCTTTTTCAGCTACTTCCTGGGGGGTGATATGGGTGATCATACAGGCCAAAGGGTCGGGTAGATAGTCGTCACTTAGGCGGCAGTACCAGACATAGGGTTCTTCAATCTCTTTTAAATTAGAATCGGTTCGCACTCCAGCAAATTGGGCAATACGGTCGTGGCGAGAATCGAGTCCAAAGGTTTCCAAATCGTACCAGAAGAAAGTTTCCTTACGTTTCATGTTACTTAATATAGCACAGAGTTGTTTATTTTGACAGCAAAGGGATGCTTTGCTATGGTGTTACTAAGGAGTTGTAGATTGATTAAACGATTAGTGTGGTTCCTTTTTTTTGTCTCCGTGTTATTGCATGGAGTTGGGGCTGAAATTCCTAGTGATGCTGAAGTAAAAGTTGCTTTGCAATCAATCCTTGTAGCAGGTATTGCTTCATACGCTGCTCAGAGCCTTCCTCAAAGTTTTCCCGAGTCAATTTTTACTACTGACTCCGCCTTCACGAACATGGACCTTATAATGGATCAGGCAGATGTCGGACATTTACGAAGCGTCGTATTAGAAAGTCCTCTACCTCCAGTTAAACAGATGGGTTTTTTTGAAGCTTTGCTAACCTCTGTGCTCCCTATTATGCCCGATTATCCTCAGCTGGTTTCCTATTTAAAACCACAAGCCTTATATGAAGAAGAGGTAATATTATCCGGTACGGTAGATGCTG
>CAZGDR010000031.1:0-23308 GCA_964524755.1 uncultured Spirochaetaceae bacterium | reverse complement strand
ATTTCACTCAACTGCTCAACAATGTGATGAATTTCAGCCATAGAAGGGTAGTCCAGGAATTTTTGTTTACAATAATTCTCTCGTGCATCACTGGTGGGTAGAGCGCGGATGTGACGATAAATATGGAGATATGAGACAAAGTCTCCCTCTTGGGAATTAAAGGATTGATGGGCCTTACGTGACTCATCTTCTTGACCCGGCGGAAAAAGGAAAGGAGTTTTCGAGGAAAGAAAGGCCACAGCTATAATAACTTCTTCCATGACAGATGGATAACGGAACATAGCTTCGACTATGACCCGTGCATGACGTGGTAACAAGGGGAACTTGACCATCTGTTCTCCGACCGCAGTAAGATGGCGATGAGAATCGATGGCATCAATGAATTTCAGGGTTTCCTCGGCACTCTGTATGGCACTTGTTTTAGGACGTGTGATAAATGGGAATTTTTCATAGTCATATATACTCAATTCACTCATCCGTAAAACAACTTCCGAAAGATCTGTTCTCAAGATCTCTTCAAGGCCAAATTGTTGTCTAGTTTTAAAATCATTTTCACTGTAGAGACGATAACACATCCCTGGCGCTGTTCGCCCAGCACGACCTGCTCGCTGTTCACAAGAACTACGACTAATGGGAAGGGTTACCAATGAAGAGGTAAAATTCTTCTGATTATAATAATTGATCTTTGCAATCCCAGAATCAATAACTGTGGTAATTCCATCGATGGTCACACTGGTTTCGGCAATATTAGTCGCTACTACAACTTTTGTTTTACCTGGAGGAGTCGGGATGAAAACCCGTTCTTGTTCATCTTTTGACAAGCGTCCAAATAGGGGTAAAATGTGCAATTTTTTACGAAAATTTGCTTGGTAAAGATGTTGCATGCAGGTCTTGATGTCAAACTCTCCCGGGAGGAAAATTAAAATATCACCAGTCGGGGTTTTGGTTCGCTGACCTACAATACTGGTAATCGTCTTGAACATCAGGTCTCTGTCATTAGTATCCGACAATGGTTTATACACCATATCGACTGGGTGAATGCGGGCATCGATACTAATGATAGGGGCTTTATCAAAAAAATCACTAAATATTTTGGTATTAATGGTAGCCGAAGAGACAATAACTTTAAAATCGGGGCGCTCTGCTAAAACGTGTTTGAGCAATCCCAAGACAAAATCTATATTCAGACTCCGTTCATGCGCTTCATCAACTAACATCACATTATATGAGGAGAGGAGGGGATCAGCTTTTAGTTCCATAAGCAGAATGCCGTCTGTCATGATTTTAATACGAGTATCGCGCGTAGTAGTGTCACTGAAGCGCATTTTATAGCCAACATAGCCTTCAGGGGCATCTAGTTGGCGATTAATAAATTCAGAGACAGATAAGGTGGCAATTCGTCGCGGTTGCGTTACTCCAATTATTCCGTCGTTTGCAAAGCCTGCTTCATTCAGAATGAGCGGTATCTGGGTAGTTTTCCCGGAGCCGGTAGGGCTCTCAACGACGACAACTTGATTATGTTCAAGCGCTTTGAGAATTTCCTTTCTATGCATATAGACAGGAAGATGGGTCATAGTAAACACTAGTTAATTCCTTGTAATTTCTCCACTACTTGCTCAATAGTCAGACCAGAAAAATCGGTCCTTGAATCGAGTTGTCTTACAGTACAGCGTGAAGAGGCGATATCGTCATCGGTAAATATGAGGGCATAGGGAATATCATGTTGCTCAGCATATTTAAATTGTGCGCCTAACTTCTTTTGGGTCAAATATACATCACAACGGATGTTTGCCTGCCGTAATTTCTCAGCGACTTTGTAGTAGTGTGGTAAAAGTGCCTCATCTTGGTTGAGAATGATAACATCACTAGCTGTTGCATCCTGTAAGAGAGGGCTGTCGAGTTCCTCGAGGGCCGCTAAAAGCCGGTCCAAGCCGATTGAAGAGCCAACCCCGGGGAGTTGTTCTTTGGTATAGAGTGATGCGAGATCGTTATAACGCCCACCAGAACAAATAGAACCAATTTCGGGTAAATCTGCTAAGAACGTTTCATAGACCACCCCGGTATAATAATCGAGACCGCGGGTGATCGAGGGATCAAAGATAAATTTATCTTTAATCCCTAAAGAACGGAGCATCTCAAATAGTTCTTGTATACGTTGGGTATATTCTACTTCCCCTCCGGCTAGTGCAGAGAGGCGTGTAAGGGTTTCTTCGGTAGTCTCTCCCTCAATTACGGTAATGTAATTAAGAATGGCGGATGCCAATTCCTTTGATTGGGTAAGTTCTTCTAATTGTAAAAAGACCGATTCTGTACCGATTTTGCGTAATTTATCAACGATTCGTAGAATCTCAACAGAATTTTCAAAACAATTAATGTGTTTTAAAAAAGTGTTTAACAAACCGCGGTGGGCAACGTGTATGGAAAAGTGGGGTAGTCCCAGCGCTGTCAGAGCATTATGCATCATCAGTAAGATTTCTAAATCGGCTGAAGTTGAATCAACGCCTACAATATCAAAATCACATTGAGTAAATTCTCTAAAACGTCCTTTCTGAGGTTTTTCACCCCGCCACACCTTAGAAATATGAAATCGTTTGAAAGGAAGAGGGAGCTTGTGAAGATGCGTTGCCATAAAACGGGCAAAAGGTACTGTTAAATCAAAACGCATGGCCACATCGCGGCCTCCGTTATCTTCAAAGTGAAAAATCTGTTTATCGGTTTCTCCACCACCTTTGCCTAATAAGACCTCTGTGTACTCCAAGATAGGAGTATCGATAGGAACAAACCCATGGAGGGTAAATACTTTCTCTAAAGTTGATATTACTTGTTTTTTAATTATTTCTTGAGAGGGTAAAGAGTCTCTGAAGCCTTTTAATACTTTTGGTTGAATCATGCGAAACAGCTCCTGTTGCATTTTTAGATGAGATAGTATACACACTGTAGTGTAAACAAATCGCTAGGAAACTGCAAGAAGACAAATGGTACAGACTGATGCTAATACGTTATAAGAAAGCACGAAATGGTTCGAATGTTCCGATTGCACAGGTCTATACGGCCAAAGAGCATGGAATAGACCCTAAAAACATCGATCTCGATGCTATCTGGGCTGTTAAAAAATTAAAACAGTCTGGAGCAGAAGCGTACATCGTTGGTGGAGCCGTCAGAGATTTGTTATTAAACCATAAACCTAAAGACTTTGATATTTCTACCTCAGCTACTCCGCGCCAAGTCCAAAAGATATTCTGGAATGCCCGAATTATTGGTAAACGGTTTAAATTGGTTCATTTAGTATTTAAAGATAAAATATTAGAAGTCTCTTCCTTCCGTTCAGGCGAAGAGGATCCAGAAAATCCTCTATCGATTTATGGGACGGTAGAACAAGACGCAAAAAGACGTGATTTCACTATAAATTCACTTTTTTATGATCCAACGGATGGTCAGTTACTCGATTTCAATAATGCAATGCTCGATTTTAAACGAAAGCGTGTACGCTCAGTTATACCGCTCTCTACCTCTTTTATTGAAGATCCTGTGAGAATGATTCGTGCTATAAAATATGCTATAGTCACTGGGTTTTCTCTTCAATTCGACATCCGGCGAGCAATCAAAAAGAACATGACAGAATTAGCACGTATATCTGACTCGAGACTGACTGAAGAAGTTTCTAAAATTCTCTGTAGCGGTCAATCAGCTGCTATTATGGCAGAATTGCACCGCTATAAGTTGTTGGTCTACCTTTTGCCCTGTATCAGTGTCTATAACCCCATTAAAGAAGTTTTTGATTCTTTACGAAAACTTGATGAAGTAGTTATGGGACATAACGAGAAAGGTGAAGAGAGTTGTCTAGAGACCTTAAAAGGGGAGATGTTGGCCGCTTTGGTAGAACCAGTGGTCAGACCAGTTCCATCTGAATATCCGGTTGAGGAGATTTTTAAGGAGACCTATGGGCAGATAAAAACGTTACTGAGCCCCATAACTCCCCCAAATTACGATGTAGAACAGGCCACTGTATTACTATTAAAAAATATAGGGATTGACGTTCCTAAGAATTGTCTTCGTGCGCGGGTTCCATTGAAACAATATGGGAGGATGCGTGCCAGAGCTACCGGGCCGCGCCGGGGACGCCGACCTAATAGCGCAACTGCTAAACCTAAAACGAAGAAGCGGAAAAGTAAACCGAAAGAGCAAGCTAAGCCTTAAGCCCACTCTTCAATTTCCAAATTAACTCCCGCCACAAAGATGCCCCCATACTTTTCTAATGAATCACCTATGTATTCCTGCAATTCAGCTAGGGTAGTAGAGATTTGGTGTTTCATGGGGACGCGTAGTTTTACAGTCAGGTTATAGCCTTCCGGCTCAATTTTCATACTCACCTTTTTTACTTTTATCATGCGGTCAAATTCATCGAGACAGTGGATCACCATCTGCGTAAGAGCAGCCTCACTCATCGTTATTTTGCCATATTTACTAAATTCAGGACGAACTATCGTTTTTTCATATGTGCGTTGTTTGGACCAAGGGAATTTAGTTTTATTCTTAAAGAACACACGCATAGAGTCGTATACAATCTGTGGGTATGTACGGGTGATTTCAATAGTCGGTACAGGAATGACGTGCTTGCCTTCGCTAAAACGAATTCTCATCGCTGTTTCAATCTCTTCTTTCGAAGCGATATCTTCAATATGAAATATTTTTTCAGGTTCGGGTAATTTTAGCCGTAACGCAATCTTGTGAACCATCTTCTCGGAGGTACCAATAATCATAATACGATGAAATTTTTCATTTTGGAGAGCAGTTACTGTTTCACGTTGGTGTTCATCATCATCAAATAACGCAGTGCGAACAGCAGTAAGGAAGTTCTGCTCCCGTTTAGCAGATCTGCCGGCGATGATTCTATCGCCTTTAATGAGTAATCCATCGTCAATAAGAAGTTCGATATTATGCTTGTCGGCAATCAATTTAGAACGAAAGCTTTTACCGGTGCCACTCTTTCCCACCAGCGCAAATACTTTAATCCCTTTTATTTTCCAAAAAGCATAACGGAATATGCGGTTCATATTTACTGTTATACTGTTTTTCAGGTAATATATGAAGACATTACCATAAGAACTTCATAAATCCTTTATAAAAAGGGGGATTTATCGTGTCTTGATGATAAAGGAGTGCCATGATATGCGAAAAATACTGACTTTCAGAAAGGGCGGAGTTCATCCTGATGATAAAAAGGTGTTGAGCAACAAGCAGGCAATTGAGATATTACCCGTACCAACTGAGTTAGTTATCCCCTTGTCTCAACATATTGGAGCGCCTGCTCAACCGCTCAAACAGAAGGGGGATGAGGTTTACGCAGGAGAAAAGATTGGCCAAGCAGCCAGCTTTATTTCGGCTGATATTCATAGCCCCGTCAATGGGGTGATAAGTGCTATTAAAAAAGTTACCTTAGCCACGAGTGTGGTAACCGATGCATTCTTTATTACTCCGGATGCTGAAAATCCCCGTGGTACTTGGGAGGAGCAACCGTATGACCAATACAGTAAGGAAGAATTAATTGATATAGTAAAACAACAGGGTATAGTCGGTACAGGGGGAGCCACGTTTCCCACCCATGTAAAAGTATCCGTCCCTAGGGGCAAAAGTGTTGATGCCTTAGTGGTGAACGGAGTTGAATGTGAACCCTACTTAACCGCTGATCATCGCTTAATGCTTGAACAAGGTGAAATGGTATTACGTGGTATCATGTTGATAGCACGGATGGCCGAACCCAAAAGAATAATTATCGGAGTCGAGAATAATAAAAAAGATGCTATTGCGGTATTACGCCAGATAATAGAAACAAATGGGTATCCAATTGTTGTAACCCCCCTCAAAGTGAAGTATCCTCAAGGGGATGAAAAACAATTATTGAAAGCGACTATTAATCGAGAAATACCTTCAGGTAAACTCCCCTTAGATGTGGGAGCTGTGGTGGTTAACGTAGGAACAGCTTTTGCAATTTATGAGGCAATAGCATTGGGTAAACCATTAATTGAGCGTATAGTAACCGTTAGTGGTGAGGCTCTGGCTTCCCACCGTAATGTGCGGGTGTTGATCGGAACTAAGGTTGCTGATTTGTTAAACTATGCTGGTCTTGCTCATGAAGTTGAAACTTATATTTCTGGGGGACCGATGATGGGTTTTGCCTTTTATGATGACCAGACCCCCATCATTAAAGGGACTAGTGGTATCTTGGCTCTTACACAGGCAGGTCATAAGTTGGCACCTGTTTCAGCATGTATTTCTTGCGGTCGCTGCATAGCAGCTTGTCCCATGGGGTTACAGCCGACGAAGTTGTATCGCCTGATAGATAATCGCAAATATAGTGAAGCGATGGACACGAACCTAATGGATTGTAAAGAGTGTGGCTGTTGTGCATTTGTCTGTCCGGCACATTTACCTTTAGTGCATGCCATGAAAATTGGGAAAAGATTGGGGAGGAAATAAATGGAAACACCAAAAATCTTTGTATCTTCGTCACCACATCTGCATGAAGGTAGTTCTACCTCTTCTATTATGTGGACTGTTTCGCTTGCTCTTGCTCCTGCTGCTTTATGGGGAGTTTATGTTTTTGGTTTGAGAGCTCTGGCTATTCTTGCTATATCCATTGCCAGTGCCGTTCTTGTGGAATTTCTTCTTCAAAGAATTAGCCATGAATCGACACTTAGTGATGGGTCTGCATTTCTTACCGGCCTCCTTGTTGGTATGAACATGCCGGCCGATGCTGCTTTTGTCGTTCCCATTATAGCCTCTGCATTTGCCATATTTGTGGTTAAATGGACTTTCGGAGGATTAGGAGCGAATTGGGTTAATCCAGCTTTAGCGGGCCGGGTATTTGTCTTTTTCTCCTTTACAGGATTGATGAACACCTATCGGCTACCGAAAACTTTAGCTCAAGTTGATGCGGTTTCATCAGCATCGATTCTGACTGAAATTAAAGTTTTAATTGGCGAAGGGGCGGTGCATGGTCTTACCTCAACTGAGATTCTAGGTCAAGCAAATTATCCCCATACACAATTTGCCCTTTCACTCAGTAACTGGTGTACCTCTCTCTTTAACGTGGGACCATCACCCTACACAATCGATGCTTTTTTTGGTAATATTGCTGGTTGTATTGGTGAGGTTTCAGCCTTCTTGTTATTGCTTGGGGCTGTCTTCCTGCTCATTAAAAAGATTATTACTTGGCATATTCCAGTCTCTTTTATTGCCACCTTCAGTTTGTTAGCTTGGTCTTTTGGTGGATTACGTAATGGATTAGGTTTATTTCAAGGTGATTTTGTATTACAGATATTTAGTGGTGGAATGATGTTAGGAGCTCTATTTATGGCTACTGACATGGTTACCAGCCCGCTCACAAAAAAAGGGATGGTTATCTTTGGCGTTGGGATTGGGGCCTTTACCTTCCTCTTCAGATATTTTGGTTCATTACCAGAATCGGTATCACTAGCCATTATCTTGATGAACATCTTCGTGCCGACTATTGATCGCTATGTTCTCCCTAAACGTTTTGGTGAAGTAGTGAAGGAGGTAAAATCATGAGGCAATTTGCACGCGTTGGTATTACCTTGTCCCTCATAGCCGCTATCGCAGCGACGACATTGGCTTTTGTCAATGCCGTAACCGCTCCTAGAATTGCCGCCTATGAACGAGGAGTAATTCAGGATACGTTACAAACAGTGGCTGGAGAGTTTTCTCTAGACGCGAGTGAAAAAGAGACGGCAGATGAAAGAGTAATAGCGGTCCATCTTCTTAAGGATGAAACAGGGGCCAAAACTGGCTACGTTCTTCAATTACAGGGGAATGGGTATGGCGGTAGCATGACCATTATGGCTAGTTATTTGCTAAATGGTGAAGTACTGGATGCCCGTTTACTTGCTAATGGAGAAACCCCTGGATTAGGGAAAAAGGCTGAAGCTCCCTCCTATATGGAGAAGTTTATAGCAACTGGAGCTGATGTCCCGGTTCCTGTCAAGAAAGACGCTTTACAGAAAGAGGATGTGGATAGTATTAGTGGTTCCACTATTACCTTCACAGGAGTGGCTAAAACAATTGAGTATGGCTCAAACTACGTTAAATCTTTGGGAGGCAAGTAATGGCTCAAAGTCATAGAGAAGTTCTTACAAAAGGATTGTTTAAAGAAAATCCTATTTTTATTATTATGCTGGGTCTTTGCCCTGCACTGGGAGTTACTACACAGGTAATCAATGGTATTGGGATGGGGTTGAGTGTAATATTTGTACTGGTATTCTCTAATATTTTTATTTCTTTGTTAAAGAATATTATTCCAAACAGTGTTCGTATTCCCTCTTATATCGTAATCATTGCCGCTTTTGTCACTATCGTTGAGATGGTGATGCATGCCTTTGCCCCCTCGATTTACAAAGCATTGGGGATTTTCCTTCCTCTCATTGTGGTTAACTGTATTATTTTGGGACGAGCGGAAGCTTTTGCCAATAAAAATACTGTCTATGATTCTTTTTTAGATGCAATTGGTATGGGCGTAGGTTTTACTATGGGATTAACCCTCATCGCTCTTATTCGTGAAGTATTCGGAGCAGGGACTATCACACTTGTCGCACTAGGTGGTTTTGATGGAGTCATAAAAATTCCTCTTCTCTACACCTACCCAGTACGAGTAATGACCTTAGCAGCTGGAGCTTTGTTGCTGATGGGTTATCTAAAAGCATTTTTCAATTGGTTTGCAGATCAAAGGAGGAGGTAATCGATCATGGCTTATGTAGCAATATTTATTACATATATTTTTGTAAATAACTTTATTTTGACCCAATTTTTAGGGCTCTGTCCTTTTATTGGTGTCTCTAAAAATAGCGAATCGGCAATTGGAATGGGGATGGCGGTAACCTTTGTTATGGGCATTGCCTCGATTATCACCTGGTTGGTCTACACCTTTTTACTCTTACCCTTACATCTCGTCTATCTCCAAACCCTTTCATTTATCTTAGTGATCGCGGCCTTAGTACAATTTGTAGAATTGATCATTCAGAAAAATTCACCAGGTTTATACCAAGCACTAGGTATCTTCTTACCGCTGATCACGACCAACTGTGCCGTCCTTGGTATTGCAATTATTAATATTACTGAAGGATATAATCTCATACAGAGTTTCAGTGCTGGAATCGCGGCTGGGATTGGATTTACTTTGGCATTAGTACTGATGAGTAATATTCGAGAACGTATGGATCTATTTCCTGTCCGTAAAGTCTTTAAGGGAATTCCAATCGCTTTTATATCGGGAGGGTTGATGGCTCTAGCATTTATGGCTTTTGACAAATCTCTTCTCACAAACTTGCTGGGGTAATATCACTATGAATATATTGTTTGCTTTTTTAATTATAGCCTCCTTAGGTCTTTTGTTAGGACTGGGCCTAGCGGTTGCCGCTAAAAAATTCGCAGTAGAAAAAGATGAGCGTGCTGAAAAGATTTTAGCCATTTTGCCCGGCGCCAACTGCGGAGCGTGTGGGTATCCTGGTTGTGCAGGGTACGCATCAGCTCTCTCGGCAGGGACCACAGAGAATGGGTTGTGTACACCCGGAGGTGCTGAAACCAGCGCCAAAGTGGCCGCTATCTTGGGTATTGCCGATGAAGGAGCCAAAGAACGGATGGTTGCTTTTGTCCATTGCCGAGGTAATAATGAATTAACGAAGCGGAATTATCAGTATGAGGGACTTGAAGAGTGTAATGCCGCCTATATGTTGTTCCAAGGAGAGAGTGCTTGTTCATATGGGTGTCTGCACCTTGGCTCCTGTATACGTGTGTGTCCTACTCAGGCCATATTTCGAGACGAGAAGGGGAATGTAACTGTAGATCCCGATCTTTGTATTGGATGTTTGAAGTGCACATTGGTATGTCCCACCAAAGTAATTAAGATGATTCCAGCACGTGGTTCACATGCTATTGCCTGTAATAGCTACGACACTGGTGGCGTAGTACGTAAAATATGTAGTGTTGGATGTATTGGTTGTAAGATATGTGAGAGGAAATTTCCTGAGTCAGGCTGTACAGTTACTAATTTCCTTTCCGATATCGATTATTCTTCGCCCATGACGCAGATTGTTGAAGCCGCAGAAGCCTGCCCAACAAAATGTATAGTAGAAGCTAGGTAATTCATGCCTTTAATTGTAGGAGCATATAGTCAGTTATCTCCAGGTACCCCTTTACCAATTTTGGAAAGAGCCCTCGCTGAAGTATACAAACCTATACTCACCTATATTTATAAAAATCCTGAGTTGCGACTCCATCTCTATATCCCTGGTACTATTTTAGAGTGGTTTGAACACAGTCACCCTGAAATGAATATGCTCATCGGTGACTTAGTCAAAAAAGAACAGGTGGAATTAGCCACTGGAGCTTTTCAACAGGCTGTACTCCACACTGTCCAGGGGAAAGACCGTTCAGGGCAACTTGAGGCTACTACAACTTTTATTCGCAAACGGTTTGGTAAACGAGCCCGTACGGTCTGGTTTTTTAATCAAATCTGGAGTCCGGCTTTTGTCTCCGCTATGCGGATGGGAATGTTAGATAGGCTCCTAATCTCAGGATATGATCGGCTACACAACTTACATGCTGCTTTAGAACCATTTACGATGCAAGATATGGGGAAAACTATCGAAATATTCCCCACTAATGATAGTGTGGATGCTCTCATTGCTCAGCTGAGTCTAGCTGAGATTTCATACAAAGAATTCACCGATAAATTAGGAGAAATATCTTTAGACACAACCGATGCATATCATACTATCATGCTTAATTTAGATGCTTTGCTACAAGCATCAACTATGGTAGCTTCACTTCCTCCCATCCCTGATCTTTTTGTCATGATTTTAGATCATTTCAAGCAACAGAGTGGACAAAAGACGGCGTTACTCTCCTCTATACCAGTGGGCTCTATAAAACAACGTGGCTATCTGGCAGCCTCATGGTATGGTCGAGATTCAACCATCAAAGATATCGGTTCCTTTAACGATATGTTCATTAAATATGAGGAGCTGAACCACATGTATGGGCGTCTGCTCTACTTAGTCGATCTGGCGAGAATATTTAAAAAGAATAAAGATATAAAAAAAAGGGTGGAAGCATTGTTGCTTAAAGCGGCCAGTGGAGGAGCTTTTGTCTTAGATGCCTCGGGTGGGTGTTACCGTAGTGGTTACCGTTCGTATGTCTATCGTTATTTGAATGACGCAGAGCGACTTTTAAGTAAAAATGAAGATATTCCCTATCCTCGAGAATTGGATATCGATTTTGATGGCCATGACGAAATGGTTTGGATGGGGAAGAACATTGGCGTGGTGGTTGATTCCCAAGGGGGAACCTTGGCTGAGATCAATTACCTTCCGACCGGATGGAACTATGGAAATACTTTTACCGGTTATGCAGCTGAGGTTGATAGATTATCGTTTCCAACCCTAAAAGATGGTTCTTTCCAGCGCTCATTTAATGATGTGTTCTTAGCCCATGATGCCAGAATTGAAGATTATGCTAAACATATATCACGTCAAACTTTTGATACCGGTACTACCGAATATACTCTTGAGATGCATCCGAAAAATAAAAATGAAATTATTGCGAGTTGCTCTCTGGAGAAAATCCCTTTCGGAATTGGGAATATAGAAGTCACAAAACATTATCGGTTTCGTGCACATACCATCGTGATCGATTATACGTTAAAAAATTGGGGTAAGCATCGCTCTCGAGGAATATTTGGTAGCGAGATGAATCTTTCAGTGGGGTTGAAGGAGGAAGAGTTATCGCTCTATACTGTGGAGAAGAGTAGAAATCGGGCTTTAGAAGAGGGGCGGGTAGTAGCTCCAAAATTGAAGAACGTAAGGATCCCGGATGGAGTTAATAAGACCTTACTCTCATTAGCCTCAGATAACCGCTTTACATTACATAAAGATGATTTTAGGATAAAGCTTGCTACTGTTATGGGAATGGAAGTATTGTATTCCTATACGCAAGTCCTCCCTTTATGGGACTTTGACCTTGCCCCCGAGGAAACAATGACGTGGAGCATTGGATTTCGCATAGAGCGCCGCTCGCGTTCTAGAAAAGCAACTAAGGAGAATGTATGACCATAGAGAATGCACAACTATTTGAAACGATAAAAGAAGAAGCCTACGATGTCTGGAGGCGTCTTTGACCCCGAACACCTACAAAAAGAGATCCATACATTAGAACAGGAGACCTTGGAACCAGATTTCTGGCAAGATAAGAAACGGGCAGAAACTCTCTTTTCTAAACTCACCGATTTAAAAGATACATTGATCCCTTGGCAAGAGTTGATACAATCAATAGACGATGTAACTGAGTTGTTAGCACTGTATGAAGATGAAGATGATCCATCCATTGATGCTGAAGTAGACCAACAAATTTTAGCGATCAACAAGGAGTATCAACCACTCAGATTAAAAACACTTCTTTCTGGGAAATATGATAAAAATGATTGTTTTCTCTCGGTACATGCCGGAGCAGGTGGTACGGAAGCCTGTGATTGGGCTCAAATGCTTATGCGGATGTATCTCCGTTGGTGTGAGCGCAATGATTATAAAGTCGATATCGTCGATTTACTAGAGGCTGAAGGTGGGGTAAAGTCGGTTACCATGCAAGTCAAAGGGGCTTATGCCTATGGATATTTGCAAGGGGAAGCCGGAGTTCACCGCTTAGTAAGAATCTCCCCTTTTGATTCAAATAAACGTCGACATACCTCATTTACTTCCGTCTATGCTTCACCCGTCATTGAAGATGATGTAGAAGTCTCAATTGATCCATCTGAAATACGGGTAGACACCTATCGCAGCGGTGGTGCTGGAGGCCAGCACGTTAATAAGACTGACTCTGCTGTTCGAATTACCCATTTAGAATCAGGGATTGTGGTAGCGTGTCAAAATGAACGCTCACAACATATGAATAAAGCCTTGGCTATGAAAATTCTTACTAGCCGATTGTATGATTATTATCGGGAGAAACAAGAAGAAGAACATGCTCAATATGCTAAGGAGAAAAAAGGGATAAGTTGGGGTAACCAGATCCGCTCGTATGTCTTCCAACCCTATACTATGGTGAAAGACCATAGAACTGATGAACAAGCAGGGAATATTCAAGGGGTGATGGATGGCGATATTTCAAACTTTATAGAAGCGTTTCTCAAATGGCAATCAGAGGGGTAGACGATGGTGCGAAAGAGGTTAAGTATACTCTGTCTCGCGTTCATGTTGGCCACTTCCCTCGTGGGGGCTGAAACGGTACAAATGGGATTTATGAGTGTAACTTTCGATGGGATTACCTCTAATTTCGCTAACCAGATTTTCACATCAATTTCCCAATTCGTTACCGAGATTCCTTCATCGCCACAGTATCTCCAACGTATTGGGGAGCGCAAGGGCAAACATGAAGAACTCACCCGCTTAGAAAAACAACATACAGTAATCAAAAATTCGGATGGGAACGTCCCGCAAATAGAGTCAGGACCTTCTTTTCCATCTAAAGAGGAGTCTCAGCTTCTTGCTGTTTCCTGGAAATCTATCTCAACTTCACCCGCATTACGTAAAAAAGCGTTATCGGGGGATGAGATAGTTCTCAATTATCTTGTTGATTTACATAGACTCGACGGCCTTCTGATCTGTAGTATAGATCGCTTCGATGCCTTCTATCGTGTCCGGATAATCTTCCATAATCCAAACCGAGAGGTCCTGTATGATGGGTTAACAAAACCAGAAGAGTTGGCCCAACTAAAAGGAGATGTCTTCTTAGCTGTTAGTGCTGCTTTGACTGATCAAGAATTGGGGCTACTGTACTTGACAACACCAATTCCAGGCACTGCACTCTTTATTGATGAACAACAGAGACCATCTTATGATAATTTTATCCCTATTCAAGCGGGGAGTTATACAATTTCAATGGTTGCCCCTGGGTTTATAAAAACTGAGCAGGACATTGGAGTCGACGCTGGAGAGATAGTGGCTCTTGATTTATCTATGAACCGCGTAGAGGGGCCTCCCTTATTGATAACATCTTCTACGCATGAGCCTGTGGTGACTATACCTCACGGCCCTAGTGGCCGTACCCCTCTCATTTGGCAGGCACAAACAAATCCCTTTGTTCTCTACGCATATCAAGAGGGGATGCGTCCAACCATCAGACAATTCTATAAACCCATTGAGCACATTGAGCTCACCTTACAACCAACTTGGATGACCGGTACAAAAATGATAGCAAGATCACAAAAGCACGTATATGCCTCTTTAGGAAGGACACTGATTCTAGGAGCTGTAACTATATTAGTCGACTCTCTATCGCGTTCTTTCTCCTCAAACCACCTTTGGCAGCCAATGGTGTGGGGTACACTGGGGGCAATGACGCTTTCTTCACTAGAAACAGGTGTGCAATTATTTGCATATTACCAAAAAACGAAGTATAGTTCTCAATGATCCAAAGAGAAGGAATGAACGATGAAAAAAACATTTGGCGCCAAATTAAAAGCGCTTTTCGGTATAAGAACTTTTGATGAACAATTCTTTGAAGAATTGGAGGATATGCTGATAGAGGGTGATTTAGGTGCTAAAACAGCAATGGAAATCTCTGATGCGGTAAGAAAACAGGCTAAAATGGAAAAAAGTACATCAGCTAGTGAGTTACAGCAGTTGATGAAACGGGTCTTAGCCACCAAGATTGAGACATACCATCCTGAATTAGTCCCCGATGCTACAAATATTTATCTCATATTGGGGGTAAACGGAGTGGGGAAGACTACCACTATTGGTAAATTGGCCACGTATTACCAACAAAAAGGGAATTCTGTATTATTTGCAGCGGCGGACACATTTAGGGCAGCGGCAATAGATCAGTTGGAATTACATGCTGAACGCACCGGTTGTAGAATTGTTAAACAGGCGCATGGCTCGGACCCTGGAGCTGTTATTTTTGATGCCATCCAAAGTGCTAAAGCGAAGCAGGATAACCTTGTGTTAGCTGATACAGCTGGAAGAATGCACAACAAGGAAAATCTCTTACGGGAGCTGCAAAAAATAGATAAAGTGATCAAATCGCGAATAAGTGATGAATCCTGTTATAAACGGTTTTTAGTAATTGATGCTACTACGGGACAAAATGGAGTGAGCCAAACGCAGCTCTTTCATCAAGCGATTGGAATTGATGCTCTTATCCTTACTAAATATGATTCAGCTGCTAAAGGGGGATCTCTAGTTCAAATTGGAGAGAAATTAGGCATTCCCGTTGCCTTTGTTGGTACCGGAGAAACATACGCAGACTTACAGCCTTTCGATAAGGACGAGTTTTTACATGCTCTAGTAGGTATTGCCTAATGGCTATAGGTAGATGGTTGCATGTAGTTGTATTGGGAATAGTGCTCTCAATTATTCCCCTGCATGGAGCCGTGTACCGTTCTAATAGTTTGGGACAGAAGTTAGAGTTAGACGACAAACCAACCAGCCGTTATACCTTGAAAGTTGAAGGGGAACATACCAACCGCGAACATCGTTTATTATATGATGGACCACTTTTAATAATGGAAGAGAAAATAACTATAATCGGTGCTAAGAAAGAGGTGGAGCGGATAGAATACGATGTATTGGGGAATGAAGTCTCTCAGACAACGACATTCTTTGAAAAAGGGCTACCGCAAAGGATTCTTACCCAACTAGCAGATGAAATAATGATTACGCTCCACGCTTATAGTGAGGGGCGCTTGGTAGAGACCAAAGAACTACGTAATGGTGAAATGATTCGTCTCATCACCTATTATCGGGGAAAAGAGGGTATGTTATCAGGATTGCGTGTTGTTGATCTACATGACACTAAAACACTCTCTACGTTTACAAAGGATAAGGGCGCAACTGTGTATGGAGAAAGTATTGAGAATACTTTCTCCACCTTAACCTATTTTCCTCATAATATAATTGTCCGTAATTATTGGGTCGATGATACTATCCAAATTTCCACTAAGGTTGATTATGATGAAGCGGGCCGTTTAGTGGTAACTGAGGTGAAAGAGGGGCTCACTTTCCAAAAAACTTATGGTCCTGATGGCATGTTACTGGAAACTCATGCGCAACAATCAGATGGAACGAATATCACGCAAACCTATATCTATGATTCTTTAGGAGTTTTAGACCAGTCTATAGAGCTGATTGAAGGCTCTTCAACGCGTCGTATTGAGAGATGGTACAAAGATGGCTTGATTCAGACCCAAACGGAGTGGGAGGATTCACAACCGGTCAAAGCAACTCGCTATGTATACGATGGAACAACGGTAGTCACGTTGTTTGAAGAGGGGCGTCCTTATGCCGACATTACCTATGCGCCAGATGGAAAACGGGTATTAAGTCTCGAGTACCGTAAGGAGAAGTAATGTTTACCCTCAAATTAGCTTGGCGCTACGCATTTTCAAACAGCAATCGGCACCGAAGCGCCACACTAGTGATCATGTTTGGTATAGCGGTCGGTATGTTGGCAATCATTAGCATGCTCTCCCTTATGAATAGTTTACAGTCAGACTTATTAGATCAAGTTAAATCTATTGAATCATTTCACCTTCAAGTGAGTTTTCCCCCAAGTGAGGATGATATTTCACTAGAAAACATTACGCAAAATCTGCAGGAAATAGCACATGTAAGACAAGTATATCCTCATGTAAATACGCAGGTTATGGTGCAACATCAAAGGGCTGATCAGTCAAGCACGGCGCGGTTACGAATCATCGATAGTTCCATCTGGGAATCTGAAAATCCTTTTTCAAAGCAGATGGTCGTGTGGGATGGTGCGTCTCCTCAGCCCCATGAGATAGCAATCAGCCCCCATATGGGGAGGAAGTTAGGAGCGAGCCTTGGTGATGTTCTAACCATCACTGTGTTAGGAGCTGGGAAAACAGCGGTGTTAGCTCCTTCAACTCTTACCATGACGATCTCCGCTATTTTCCAATCTGGGCTGCCTGAATTTGATACTTCGACTATCATTGCCGATACTAATCCACTATTGGGTACGATTGGTCAAAAAAGGGTAGTGTATGGATTGTATCTAGATCCTCACTATATCAACACATCTCAGGACGTAGTACGTGCTATTGCGATGCAGTTTCCCCAAGCGACAATACGGACTTGGCAGCAGGTAAATAGTGCTTTTTATTCCGCATTGACGTTGGAAAAGGTGATGATGTATATATTCCTATTCTTTATGTTTTTCATTCTCGCTGTGAATATGAAAAATGCCTCCTCTCGCCTATTGTTTGTAAAGCAACGAGAACTCGCCATACTGAGAGCTTTAGGAGCGCCCAAACAAGTGACTGTCCAAATTTTTCTTAGTCAGGCTCTGATTATCACCCTCTTGGGAGAGGCGCTCGGAATCACGGGGGGAATCTTGTTGGGGAATAATATTGGTCCAATTTTTAGATGGTTAAATCGGATTCAAGCTAAATTTAGTGGTAAAAGCAATGTGTTACTCTCTTATCCTTTTTCAACACAGATAGAGGTAGTAGAGGTTATCTCAATTGCTGTGTTGGTGTTATTCTTGTCGATAAGTTTTACCTATTTTGGTTGTAGGCACTTATTACGTAAAGAACCTATGGAGTTGATGTATCATGACTGAACAATTATTACGCTTTGATGCAGTTTCAAAAGTGTATGCTTCTGGTGATTCCCAATTGGTAATTCTTGAGGACTTGGATCTGGTAATTACTTCTGGTACATCCGTTGCAATTACTGGGAAAAGTGGATCTGGAAAAAGCACATTACTCAATCTTGCAGGAGGGCTGGACAAACCTACTTCCGGCGCAATCATGTTCTTAGGGCGTAATGTGGGAAGTATGCATGATAAAAAGCTCTCCGCTTTCCGGAATCGCCATATTGGCTTTGTATTCCAATCCCACATTCTCCTGGATGATTTTAGTGCACTAGAAAATGTGTGTGTACCGGCGTTAATAAAAGGGGAACGGTATACTGCAGTGAAGAATAGAGCGTCGCAACTCTTAGCAAGAGTTGGACTTGAAGGGAGATTCCATCACCGTCCACAAAAGCTCTCTGGAGGGGAGCGCCAGCGAGTGGCCATTTGTAGGGCTCTCATTAATCAGCCCGATTTAATCATCGCGGATGAACCCACCGGATCTTTAGATGAAACATCGGCGCATGATATTGAAACCTTGTTGTTGGAAATGGTAAAGGAAGAAGGACAGACCTTGTTGCTGGTGACCCATGACAAGCAGCTAGCTGTCCGTTGTGATACGGTCTACCTTTTACATAACAAACAGCTCCAGGAGTCTTTGTGAAGGCCTCCTTCGGCCTCTGGCTCTACACCCGGGTCCTCTTGCCTCGGGGAGAATCGCGTTATGAGCGGCGACGGCTATTTCGATCGGCTCTATTAATCGCGGTGGTGATGATCCCCTTGGTTCTCGCCCTCATCTTTATGGATGGGATGATGAGTGGGATAACTGATAAATATATTTTATTACAAGATGGTCATATCCAAGTCTATCCACCCCAAGAAGGGGAGGCTTCTCCTCTAGAACTACGTGATGGACGGATAGCAAGTGCCGATCAGGTGATTTCTGGTTACGGTATCATCTATTCGCGTGAAACCACAGCCGAGGTGCGTATCAAAGGGGTCAAAAAAGATTATTTCAATGCGAACCGACAAAAACAGTTGGAGTTTGTGGGAGAACCTTTATATAAAGAGGGTTCTTTAGCTACGGTTACGATTAGTCAAACTCTGAGTGATGCCTTGGGTGTAGAGATAGGTGATCGGGTTGCCTTTATGATTGTTCCAGAAAGCTCATCTAGTGGAATTCGTCCTGTCCTCGCAAAAGTCACAGCTTTATATAGCTCCGGTTACCATGAATTAGATTCATCTCTTATTTTTATGAACTACGTAGATGGGGTGAAATATTTACCTAAACGTGCCGCCTCCTATACGGAAATATTGGTTGAACCACAAGCGGTAGATCAATTGCAAGAAGTTGTGGCCTCTATACAAGCCAGTGCGGAGTCAGGGGTAAGTTTTGCTACTTGGGATGAATTTAATACTACTGTGTATCAAAACTTTATCACGAGCCGACAGGTCATTTTACTAGTTTTCTTGCTTATTCTATTCGTTGCAGGTGTCTATGTCTCCTCTATAGCTCAAGAGTTGGTGCAGGATTCTATGCAGGCCATCGCTTTGTATAAAACAGTAGGAGCACGGCACTCTCAGTTAATGGCTACCTATTTTGCGGTGGTAATGAGTATTACTTTGATTGGGTTGTTGCTCGGGATGCTCGGGGGCCTGCTGCTGGGTTCTCAACTCAAAACCGTGTTACATTGGTTAGGAACCTCGAGGATTGCAGGATTACAGTATTATCTGTTAGATTTTACTATAGTTGTTAAATGGAAAGACCTCCTCCTTATTGGGGTGTCTATGCTGGTAATTTCCAGTATAACCGTTATGTTTACACTGCGGAGAATTAGAACTATTTCTCCTTTAGAAGTGTTGCAACAAGATTGATTCAGCGATAGGCTAACAACATGAATTTTGAAGTCTTTGTTTTAGGCACGAGTGGTATGATGCCACTTCCAGGTCGCTTCCTTACTTCTGCGATGGTACGTAGAGAGGGGGATTTGTTTCTGTTCGACTGTGGGGAAGGGACGCAGATATCGTTAAAGATGCTTACTATTAAATGGAAAAAAATATCTGCTATCTTTATTTCGCATATGCATGCGGATCACGTTACCGGCTTGCCAGGGATGTTGATGCTAAGTGCCCAAGTTGAACGTGAAGAACCGTTAGTTATCTATGGTCCACCTCGCCTAAAAGAGTACATTAATCAGACAAGAAAAATTCTTGATATGTATATTAATTACGAAATCATTATTAAAACAGTTGAGCCAGGAATTATCCTAGATACTCCTGAATATAGTGTAGAAGCTTTTAAGTTAATGCATACAAAGCCCTGTTTCGGGTATACCCTACGTGAAAAACCACGCCCCGGGCTGTTTCATCCTGAAAAAGCACTTGAATTAGGAGTCCCACGTGGACCTTTGTGGTCGCAGCTACAAAAAGGGAATGCAGTTACAACAGATGATAAACGGATTGTACAACCTCATGATGTATTAGGGGAACCGCGTGCAGGAAGGACGTTCTCCTATGTCACCGACACCTTGTATTCACCAAAAATTGCACAACATGTAAAGAACGCTGATTTATTCCTCTGTGAGGGGATGTTTGAAGATGCTCTAGAAGAGAGTGCCCGTGAGAAGAAGCACATGACAGCGCGACAGGCCGCTTATATTGCCCGTGATGCTGAGGTAGCGTCTATGGGCTTGATTCATTACAGTCCTCGTTATACTAACGGCGACCTGAAGATTCTACGCAAAGAGGCTCAAGAGGTTTTCCCTCCTACATTTTTAGCTAAAGATGGAATGGCTTTTAATTTACCTTTAAAGGATTAGGCTTCTAATTCGACGTCATAGGCTATAACAGAGTAACCTTCACGGCTTGTAGCTTGTTCAGCAGCAATAGAAGCTTCACGGAGTAATTCTTCGGCAGAAATATCTCGCCCTCGTAAAGTGGAAAATCCAATCTTCACTCCGCTCATCGGATTGTTTTTACGTAAGCTTTCTAAGAGAGAAGCAAAATAGCGCCGGCTCTGAGCAAATCCATGGAAGGGAAGAATTGCTGAAACTATATTTTCCTCGGTAAGATAAAAGAAAGAGACAAGTCCAATTTTATTAAATAGATTCTGAACAACCGAGACATCCACTCCTTGTGATCCTTCCGTTGCGGGTGGGATGGCAATAATAGCTAAAGTAAATTCATACTCCATCTCTTGGGCACTGGCAAACTCAGCTTCATAACGATTCTCAAACGTGTCTTCAATGAGAATTAATTCTTCTCCAGCTTCCAGCGTGGTCTCCTCAATAGGTTCTAATAACTCCGCAATTTCTGTTCCAGGCGTAATAGGAAACGGATATTCAGAGAACAATACGGGACGAGTCAATCTTTCCAGGGGGTCACTACTGACAAGTGCTGAAACTTCAACAGCAACTTCATCAAATTGTTCTTCTAAACTTGGAGTTTCAATTAGGTCCTCTTCCACACTTGGTGTTCCAATGGTAGTTGTTGGATAGGTAACAGGTTCCAACTTAACCGGAACTTGACGCTCACTGAACGGCGTGAAAGATTGCTTTCTCGAGAAAGGTGTTATGTGTAGTTCTGCAGCGCTCTGTTCTTCCTTTCGAGGAGGAGTGGGTAGCTCTTGAGCTTCACTGACTGCCAATTGAGGTCTTCCTAACAAGATTGCATCTTCTTCTTGGGGTAAATTATAAAGAGGAGCTGTAAAGTCATCTAAAGCTAATTCATCATCACTATCAGTATCTTTAGGTACCGATGGTGGGTACAAAACAATTGCAATCAGAACCATAATTAGACCAATGAGCATAGGTAACAGTCTAATGAGTACTGTGTAGAGGACTTCGACAGATACTGTTTGGTTAGGGATAAGATATGTTATAGCAAAATATGTGATGACACCAAGTATCAATAGTGAAACAAGCGCTGAAATAATTATAGTGCTAACGGAGCTCTTTTCTGGCTGTTTGTGCATTGAACTGTGAAATCTCCCTTTTGGTCTTGGTAAGCTTTACAACAATAATTCCCAACTGTATGATTAGCAGTATAGCCGTTTGGTGGGAGTATGACAAGGAATTATATTTTTTTGTTTCTGTGTGCAACACTTATACTAATATCTCTGGTAGAGGGAATCTTCGGTCAACGTGGATTTATTGTTAATAATACAATTGAACAAGAAATAGCTGTTCACCAGACAATGTTAGATGTAGCTACTGTAGAACTTGATAATCTGGAATATCGATTGGATCATATGTGGGATACTGATTCTTTATTAGATAGTGCGAGAACTATGGGATATGCTAGAAAAGGTGAGGTTGTCTACTATTTTATTGATGATCATGGCCAACAAGTACCAATGGACTCAGAATTAAGTCATTCTAAACCTGTTTTTAAGGCTAAAAATAGGAGCTTTTCTGGTATTTCTCCTGTTTTAAGTACCTTCATTGGTGTATTAACAGCTGCATTCCTGATTGCAGGTGTAAAAATTGGAAAAAGGAGACATTGCAGAGATCAACAGGATCTGCAGGAATAATATATGTCAACTATCATTTCAAAGAGCCAGGTGCATAGTATAGATCTTATTGTAGAACATCTTCTTGCTAATAAATTAGTCATTATGCCTTGTGATACAATCTATGGAATTGTGGGCGTTGTTCCAGATTCTCTGCCTACGTTAAAAGTGGTCAAAGGGCGAATGGAGACAAAACCTTTTATACAGCTGGTAACCTTTGAGATGGCTCATGCCATAGCTTCTGATCCTATTGATGCGAAAGTCATAGAAGTGTGGCCTGGTCCATTAACGGTTATCGTAAGAAACAAAGAGGGGAAAACTACCGCAATGAGGGTTCCTTTAGATGCTTTTCTTCAAGAAATATTAGAGCGGGTAGGAAAGCCTCTTTATAGTACCAGTGTGAATATTTCAGGCGAAGAGGCTTTGACTTCATTTCAGGCAATGTGTGAACGATTTTCAGAAGTTATTCCTCTGTTTGTGCGAGGGGATGAACAGCAAGGGACTATTCCATCAACAATCATAGATATCACAACACTACCGTATCGTTTGTTAAGGAAAGGATACATTGACGTCACGTCATTAATTGATGAAACTGAAAAAGAAGTCTAAAATAGAAAAATACTAGAGGGTTAACAAAAAAATGATGTTGGTTTAGCTCTTTAGCCCTAAAAGTCAATTTTAGATATGGATTTATGTTATTTGATATTGTGTTGTGCCAAAGATGGTCTTACTATTATACACGTAAGTACAAGATTAATTCTTTAAAGTACTAGCTTACCGTTCGTATGGCGGTAAATCAATTTTCTAAAGGAGAAGAGCATGAAAAAATTTGCTGTGTTATCGCTTATCTTATTGCTGACTATGACCATGGTTTTTGCACAAGGCGTGCAGGAATCAAAGAAGCAGTTCATCGGCTTGGCAATGCCAGAGACGCACGTTGAAAGATGGCAGATGGACGGAGCTGCTTTGAAAGCCGCTGCGATAGAGTTAGGCTACGATGCCGAAGTAACTTACGGCGATGCTGACCAAACTAAGCAGAATGCACAAATCTCTGACTTTATCACCAAGGGTGCTGATTTGTTAGTTATTGGCTCTATCAACGAGGGAGTCGTCTCTGCGGTTGCAGATGCCAGTCGTGAT
>CAZGDR010000030.1:16587-23714 GCA_964524755.1 uncultured Spirochaetaceae bacterium | reverse complement strand
TTGTTAGCTTTAGTCCAAAGCATGTTACAGGTACTCCAATATAATGATGTACTAGGTCGTTTCGGTGGTGATGAATTTGCGATCCTCTTTCGCAATATGGAAGTTGAAACAGCCCCCTATATAGCTGCCAGAAGAGTGTTTGAAGCAATTGGGAAGTTAGAGATAGAGATAGGTACCGAGATGGTTGAAATCAAAGCCAGCATGGGAGTAGCCATATCTGGGATTGATGGGACCGATGTTCAGACCCTTCTACAACGAGCAGATGCAGCCTTGTACACGGCTAAAGCCAATGGCAAGAACATGTTAGCCTTTAGCTAATAGACAGTGTTACAAGACGATATAGATGACGTGCTAATTGGATACAAATTATGCAAAAGTACTATACATACTCTTTTTCACTAGTTCAGGAAGGAATTTGAGGGATTTTTAACCATAATTAATTATTTACTAATTCAATGACAATGGTACTTTCATATTCTCCTGGAGGAATATGAGGAGTATATACTCCAGATACCGCAATTTCTATAAAATCACTCCACATTAAACCACTAGCTGGTGTCGGAACTAGAATACTAAACTGCTTGTCGGTAGCTGTTGATCTTCCTCTAACATGTACTTTATACACAAATGATGAAGAATTGGCTTTGTGATAAAAAGTGAATAATCCTAAAGGATTACCCTTCGGAGAGATCTTTAATGAATATTTACCATCGATTTGAGTTGAGTCATTACTTGAAAAAGTAACGGAGCCTACGAGAAAATACGTACCATTTTGTTGTAAATGTAGCACATCAACATTTTGAGCATTTGCATACCTATTAACCACAAGGCTTGTAACTATTTGATCAGGAGGAGGAGGGATAAGCCCATCGCCACTGTCCTCTCTGTCATACGTGCCCAGCGTAAAATAGTTAAATTCTGAGATAAGTACTTGGTTGTTTGTGCCGTATTCAGCGTAAATCTGTAACGTTAAAAAAGAGGTATAGCTACCCTTTAATGATTTTGGATTCTCACCTGGCGGTATTAACACATTTATAGCAATATTTCTTTCTAAAGAACTCTCCATTGTTTCTTCTATAACAGCAATATGAGTATAAGAAGTTAATCCAGCATCTATTACATAACTCATATTCAGTATTTTATGTGATTGTTGAGGTTTGGTGTTTTTGAGTATAGCGTGTTGCGATGCTGGATCTATTAAGGGTGTGTAAACAAATGTAAGATTACTCTCTTCATCACCCCATGTTTGGTCAGACGCTAGCCAAGTAGCCGATGTTTCATAGTTTTCAGCTCGTGTTATAACAAAATTACCCAAATTTACATTTGAACTATTTAATACAAAATCCAAGTCCCCTATATTTATATATGGGTTTGAAGTGAAAGTGATGTCATACCATGCAGGATCTACAGCAGCTACTAAAAGAGCGCTTGCACAGAGAAATATTATAACAATAATTGCTTCAACCCTTTTTCTAAATATTTTCAAATGAAGATTATATGGGCAATGTTTTACAAAATCAAGAGTAAATTCATCTTGTTATTGTAGAACTTACGTACATTATATTCTCGGTAATTCTAAATTTATGTTTCTATAAACCTTCAGTCATGTCATATGTAGGCAAGAGTCACAAGCATGTAGGGATGGAGCATCAGCGCTGTGTTTACCGTTTTCGCCAAATGAAAAGAATATGCTTGTATACTGAAAACTACTTAGTATCCCATACATACCATGCTCTCTTGTGTTGCGCTTAAACACTAGGATTTAAGTGCTGTGGGATTTTTATGTATGTGCCATTATGGTAGTTTTCATGGACAATTGAGCCTATTCAAGGTATCATGATGGCATGAAAATAACATTTATTGGTGGTGCACGCGCCGTAACTGGTAGTTGCATTAAAGTGGAATGCGGGGGAAAACAATTTTTAGTAGATTGCGGTCTATTACAAGGAAACGATGAACGTAAGTTGGGGATGGAACTCCCCTTTAAGGCTACAGAAATAGATTATGTGCTTCTTACTCATGCCCATATCGACCATTCAGGGAGAATCCCCTTGTTGGTACGCAATGGCTTTAGAGGTACTATCCATAGCACAGATGCAACCGCCGATCTTTGTTCTATCATGTTAGCTGATTCAGGGCATATTCAAGAGATGGAAGCTGAATGGCACAACCGTAAACGCAAGCGGGCAGGCAAAAGCTTAATTGAACCTTTATACACGGTAGAGGATGCCAAAAAAGCGATGGAATTATTTACCGGACACCCCTATAACCAGCGCTTTACCGTCGATGAAGGGATTGAAGTCGAATTTACAGATGCAGGGCACTTGTTAGGATCTTCTGCAATTCAAGTATGGTTAACCGAAGGTAAACAAACTAAACATCTAGTTTTTAGTGGCGATATTGGCAACCTTGATCAACCAATCATTCATGATCCGGTCTCGATTCAAGGAGCAGATTTTGTAATAATGGAATCTACCTATGGGGATCGTCTCCATCCCAAGCCGGAACATGCCACCCAAAGAAAATCAACACAGGAACGTTCGCGGCAGCTTGCCGATATCATACAAGATACCTTTGCTAAAGGTGGAAATGTAATAATTCCCTCTTTTGCTGTGGGCCGAACACAAGAATTACTCTATCTTTTACGGTACATTGTAGAGAAAAAGTTACTGCCAAACATTCCTCATTTACCCGTATTTCTGGATAGTCCCCTAGCTATTGAGGCTACTAAAGTATTTTCGCGCAACATTGAAGGCTACTTTGATGAGGAAGCGATGGAGATTGTTGAGAAAGGATTAAATCCACTTGTATTTAGCTCTCTTACCACCACAGTCACCGCCGATGAATCAAGGGAATTGAATCGTCGAAAGGGTAGTGCCGTTATTATCAGCGCCAGTGGGATGTGTGAAGCAGGACGTATTAAACACCACCTGAAGCATAATCTATGGCGCGCTGAAAGTACGATTGTGTTTTGTGGTTATCAGGCACCGGGTACCTTAGGGCGTTCTATTCTGGATGGATCTAAAAAGGTGTCCATATTCGGCGATCGAATTGATGTGCGAGCTACCGTGACAAAACTGGACAATATTAGTGCCCATGCCGATCAGGCAGGACTTATAAAATGGATTTCAAACTTTACCCAACGTCCTCAACATGTCTTTGTAGTACATGGAGAAGAGCAGGTAGCCCCCTATTTTGCGGGATTACTGGGCTCATCACTCAACCTTAAGGCCTGGGCACCTGCAGCAGGAGAGTCATTTGATCTGCTTACCGACAAGTTGCCTGTAGCTAAAGACGAACGGTTGTGGGCCGCTGGAATTACAGATCTAAAACAGGCTTATGCTCAGTTAGACGAAATCTTTACAGGGGTTCAAGCTGTGGCTGAAAGGATGCGCAGGCATGGTAAGGAAGCATTTAACGATCCTGCTGCAAACGATCCCCAAAAACTGGCTAACGCAGTTCTCCAATTTTCCCAGGATTTAGAAGCCTTGCGTAATCGTTGGGATTCCAACAACTAAGGAAGAAGTTGTTGAACAACGATTACAGCGCCACTAATTCCTACAAAAATATAGACTAACTTACGAAGCGAAGAGAGTGCCAGTCGTGTAAAAACGCGTAATCCTATATAGGTCCCTAGGGCAATACCTAGCCAGCCAATCAAAATAAAGGGTATGTGGGACCTTGTCAGAGCCCCATAACTAGTTCTTACCAGAATAGCGCATATGCTCGATATGAGAAAATAACATTGGATTGTAGCGAGGTAGGACTCTTTATCTATTTTTGCACCCAAGAGATAAAGAGCTACAGGAGGTCCGCTGATTCCAAATAAGCCGTTGCCAATACCGGCAAGCATGCCCATGATCATACCCGTTGGAACAGTGGGATTAATATGAATTCGTTCACTGAAGCGGATAGTATACATGCTGATAACAATCAGGGCAGCCCCCAAAATAATTTGTAGGTTTTTGTTGGACATATCGATGGAGGTTATGGTTACTAGTACGGTAACACCGAGGGAAACAAGTAACAACGGCAGCAATATTTTCCAAGCTATATGTTTAAAGTAATAGATGGTGAGATAGCCCGTGCTGACTATGGCGATAATCTGGCACAGCGCTACTGCAGTGGAAAAAGGAAATAATGACGGCAAGAAAATCATGGCTAGGACGGGGAATCCAAACCCTATATTAGTTTGTAAAAACGAGCCGACTAAAGTTATGAAAAATAGAGCAAGACACATAACAACCATAAAAATCATTATAGCAAAGAAACTTCGTTTCATGATATCATTTTGTAACTTTTTAGGGGGTCGACATGAAAATATTAGCAATCGGTGCTCATCCTGATGATGTTGAGATGTGTAGTTTCGGAACCTTAGCCCGATGTGTTCAAAGAGGCGACTCGGTTGTAGTGTGTGCCGTTACAAATGGGAACCAGGGGCACCACACCATAGAACCTTCCCAACTCCGGATGATAAGGATGAAAGAAGGGGCTAAGAGTGCGCAGGTTATAGGGGCGTCCTATTGTACTTTAGATATCGACGACATGACTCTAGACGCCCAAGATAGCACGACGCAGTTGAAAATGACTAATTTACTACGTTCCATTCAGCCCGATATTATCATTACCCATGACTTTGATGATTACCATCCGGACCATGTCGCAACGGCGGAGTTAGTGTTTCACTGTATGACACAAGCCTTTTTAACCCATGTGAAAACAGAACACGCTGCGCTACATAAACCGATATTTCTTTACCACATGGATAAAGTAGGTGGTGGTGTATTCATCCCTACCGAATATGTTGATATACACACAACATTTGAAAGTAAGATTGAAGCTCTCAGCTGCCATATGAGCCAGGTGGAACATATTAAAGAAACCACTGGTCTAGACATTCTACATGCCACCACAATCTTAGCAGAAGCTCGAGGCTTACAAAGCGGCTGTAGGTACGCAGAAGGGTTCAAAATCTCTAATCGACGTAGTATGCCAACCACACGGTTACTGCCCTGACAGCACCGCCTAGCGGCAGCTAGGGAGGTGTGTACAACGCTTCCTCGTCAGTTGTTGCAAAAACTAAAAATCATGCAACATGGCAGGGGATAGGGGAGAGAGATTTCAAAGATTACACATCCGAGTGAGCTTTGCTGTTGGTCGGATGATGATTATAATCTGGTTATGCTTCAGCCTATGGGTAAGTAGTATCATCTCTAGTAAGTACGATTACAGCACACGTAGGGGAGAGAACAATACAAAATCACATTAATGCTCCTGCTATTTTTATGGTTTCTAACGTAACGTTGCTTTTAGATGAGAAAGTTAGTTCGTGTTACATTACCTTTATAATCGCCAGTTCATCTTTATTTTCTCTACGATGATAAATAACATGATTTCAGAATGAGAATAGTCTTTATCCTTTTGACACTACCGCTCCTGTGTGTATACTCTAGTTTATGGCTTATCTGATATTTCTCTCCATCATTGCCGTATTCAGCGGATTTGCTCTCTATATTACCCGTACAGAGAAGCGTAGTTTTAGGAGTTGGAGTAGTGAGCAGATGCTTTATTTGCGTTTAAATAAGAAGTGGTTTGGTGCAGGCAAAGATCCAGAACAGTTTTTAAAAGAACAGGCCATTATACAGAGCCACCCATATCAAATTCCCACTCCCCTGAAAATATTTGGCTACGTGGAAAGGAAAGAGATTGCAGGTTTAGATTGTGTTATTCTAAAGGGACGGAGTGGCTCTACAGCTACTAGAATTCTGTATTTACATGGTGGTGCCTACGTCGAGCAACCTATTCTTCCCCATTGGTTATTTCTAGATCGCATTAATACGCAAAGTAAAGCCATTATCACCGTACCCATATATCCAAAGGCACCGACAAATACATTCGAGGAAGCTTTTTATAAAGTTTTTGATTTGTATCAGACGCTATTAGAGACTACTGCAGCTCATAACATTGTTATTATGGGGGATTCAGCGGGGGGAGGGTTAGCCTTGGCTCTGGCTCAACAGATTACGAGAGACCGCCTAGCTCTACCGAAAGCAGTAATCCTAATATCACCCTGGCTCGATATAACATTACGCAATGCTGATATTACACCGCTTGAAACAAAAGACCCGATGCTTAATCGGGCCCATTTACAATATGTTGGACGTGCTTGGGTAGGTGATGGCGATCCGCATGATTGGCGAGTGAGCCCCATTAATGGAATTCTAGAGGGACTTCCCCCTCTGACGCTCTTTGTAGGGACCCATGAAATATTGCTGGCAGATGCCAGGAAGTTACGCATACTCTGCCAACGCAAAGGAGTCGCACTTGATTATCATGAGTACCCTAAGATGAACCATGATTTCCCTTTGTTTCCTATCCCTGAAGCTAGAGAAGCGCAGGCTAAAATCGTAGATATACTACTACAATCTTAATTAGTCAGCTTTTATATATGCACCATTATCGAAACGTAGAACATCACCCACTACTGAATTTGCAGGAATCGTTTCAAAGGGGATATTGACTTGGCGCTTATCTGAGGAGATGCATACGGCATAATCTTCTTCAAACCGTTCAATAGTATACAATTTGTCCATACTTCCTCCATAGGGTATAGTCGTTAGGAGTATTGTTCTGCTTGCGGCGAACACGAGGATGCGTTACATTCCCACTACATAAAGGTTGGTGGTTTTTGTGTCCAAAATTGTTGCCATCAAGCCTCCTTTCGTAATTATGCGTTATTAATACCCTCTTGTCAAATGAAGGTTGATGTCGCAAGTGAGGAACATACCCTCTTCCTTTTGAGTTGTTATTGCTTTTAAGTGAAGGTTAAACTACAATTATCACCAATAGATGGAGTAATTAATGATTGATGTACGAATACATTCGAGCAGGCACTTAGAGACTAAAATTACATATCCAATTCCTGAACACAAATCATATACGAGGGAACTCAACTATTATATTTTTACTCCAGCACAATTAAACGTCTCTTCTGATTTCATTTCGAATGAAGCCATGATACGAAAATTTAGAGCGCATGCTCGTTACTCTTCACCTGAGATTACTTTGGATGAATTATTAGATCGAAAAAATCAAACTAGTCCATTAATCTTGCTTGAGCGTTATAC
>CAZGDR010000030.1:13570-16487 GCA_964524755.1 uncultured Spirochaetaceae bacterium | reverse complement strand
CGGATGATTACCTCATTTGAATGGGCCGATGAAGCTATAAGCCTAATTGTGGAGAGTATTAGTCTTGAGATGTACCTTTCGCTTGAACCACTCTTTGGAGAGTTACAAGAGCCGGCTTATGCTTTGTTACGCCGTTCACGAGCTGAACTAAATTATCGACGTGAGCAAAAGTATGAATCGGTAGTAAGTAAAGAGAATCGATATTCGACTGAAGCGGTGGCGTATCGCTCGGGAGTATTAAAGAAATGGAGTCAGTCGGTTTTATACCTTACTCCAGTTCACTCTAAGGTTCCTAAGCGGATTGGGGGTATTTTAGCAGGTGCTGCAGCTGCTATTGCGATGGCTTTTGCTATTATGGCAGCCATCTATGCTGAAACTCTATTTACGAAGAACACTATGCAATGGGCTCTGCTTGCCATTATTGCCTATGTCTTCAAGGATTGGATCAAACTAAGCCTGCGTGCATTCTTCTCCCGAGTATTACCACGTCTCCTCGCTGACCAGATTTCATCCTTTGTATCACCACGAACTGGGAATCGGTTAAGCCTCACCAAGATGATCATGAAGATTACTACGGCTTCACGTGTCCCTCAATATGTTCTCGATAAACGCCTAGAGGGGGGTAATCCTTTTCAGGATATGTTACCCGAAGAGGATGTGGTCCATTACTCGCGGTATGTGAAGATTCTGAAGACTGAGAAAAACCGTACTATCGGACCTTGGATTAACGCCATGACGGTAATTACCAGGATCCGAATTGATGATTGGTTGAAAGAGATGGATGATCCCAATGATATTCTCTATGTTCCCTCAGCTGAAGGAGAACTTGAGCAACAACATAGTGAAAGGGTATATCACCTCCACTTAATTATCACCCAAAAATCGAGTACCAGTGATGTTGAAGATATATACCATTATCGCCTTATTCTCAATAAAATGGGAATTCAGCGTCTGGAAGTGATGAGCGTTCCTACTTAAGCTAAGTTTAAATCTACGGCAACCGTGCGCATACCTTCTATCGTGAATAGGATGACCTGATTAAGCTCCATACCCAGCATCTCGGCCCCTTTAGTAATCAGATCACGATCAACTCCAGCGGAGAAGCCTTTAGATTTCCACTTCTTTTTTACCGATTTCACTCCCAAATCCATCAAGCTTTTTGATGGACGCATGAGCGCCGTCGCCGCTATGAGACCAGTTAATTCATCTATGGTAAACAATACCTTTTCCATAGGGTGGGTCGGCTCTACATCACTACAAATGGTCCAACCATGACTCACTATAGCGTGAATCATCTCTTCATCCACTCCAGCTGCCCGTAACAGTTCTGGAGCTTTTTGACAGTGTTGGTCAGGGTATTGTTCATAGTCGATGTCGTGGAGTAATCCTACAATTCCCCAATAGTCTTGGTCATACCCTAATTCTTCAGCGAAACGACGCATTACTGCTTCAACAGCGAGGGCATGACGCAGTAAGTTATCTGAAGAGTTATAGGTCTGGTACAATGTCATTGCTTCATCTCTTGTCATAATAAGCCCCTTTATTTCTTTGTACCACTAAACCTGATTAACAACAATATCTCGGTTAAATTATGTAACACTCTTTATCACATGAGAGCTATGTGTTATTATTTTTCAGTATTTTATTGTTGCCTACTTTTAAAATTGAGGAGGATGCTATGTCTACTTCAGACGAGGGTGAGCCTTTATGTATCACCTATCAAATACACGCCCTCCCGAACCACACGTAAGCTATGTATTGGTGATGGTTCCCGGAGATTCCGAGGAGAGACCATGATTACCATTAGAAATGCTGTTGCCAGCCGAATGTCAGATGATATAACCCCTCCCAACGATTACACTTGGGTTGATGTTCGTGAAATTACCCGTGATGATATAGATAAACTACAGGAAGATTATGGTATCGGAACTGAATTGTTAGCCGATATTATGGACTTAGATGAGCAATCTAGAATTGAAAAAGAAGAAGAATATGTAGCTCTCATTGTACGTTTGCCAGCTCTTACCGATGATAGTCATGGAATAAATCAATATTGTGTACCGCTCGGTATTGTGATGAAGGGAGATACCATCATCACTATCTGCCAAAGTGATAGTGTCATTTTGGAGGATTTTGCCCGCAATCGATTCCGCCAATATCCCGTACAAACCCAGGAGGGGTTTGTGATCAGCCTCATGGGGCGGGCGGCGATGGTGTTTATTAGATTGTTGAAATATCTAAACAGACAGAAAAATCTGATTGAAGAAGAGTTGCATCGCTCCGTTCGCAACGATGAACTTATTCAATTACTCTCCATTCAGAAATCTTTAGTCTATTTTACGACTAGTTTAGCGACCAATGAGATCTTGTTGGATAAATTACAGAGATCCCCCTATTTTCGGATGAATAATGAAGAGGAGAGGGAATTTTTAGAAGACGTCATCATCGATAACAAACAAGCTATTTCAATGGCGAATATTTATGCCTCAATTTTGACTGGGACCATGGATGCCTTTGCGTCAGTTATTTCAAATAACTTGAGTATTATTATGCGCCGTCTCACGGTTATTTCAATTGCGTTTATGTTCCCCACCTTCTTGGTGGGCTATTATGGGATGAACATAGATCTACCTTTTGATCATAATCATTTTATGATGTATGGCATTCTAGGGGTGAGCCTCATTGCAGGATTAGGGAGCGCCTATGCTCTAAATGACAAAAAAACACGGCGAAAATTGACTCGAGAAGCAGTCGCAACTCGTAAACAACGGAGTAAAAGGAAAAAAGTGCGACGCAAGGACCGGAAAAAAGAGTTATGATACCGTATCTTACTGTGTTTGGACTTATATGGGATGCATTACATCAGCTGTGTGATCGCTTTAGAGGGACGGTTGTTGCTCAACGAGGGGAGTCTGTA
>CAZGDR010000030.1:0-13470 GCA_964524755.1 uncultured Spirochaetaceae bacterium | reverse complement strand
TCAGCTGTGTGATCGCTTTAGAGGGACGGTTGTTGCTCAACGAGGGGAGTCTGTAGCACGGTATGTGAGCCAAGATTTTATCTATGAGCCGGTGCCAATGATGCAACATTTCTCAGTTCAATTTTCTCTGCTTGATTCGATACAGACTATTCAGAGGCTTAACGAGGCTGTTTTACAAGCGATTGCTCGCCTCCAATTCCTAGCTGGTTATATCAACTCAGTTTCCACTGATGACTGTAATCCTTTATCTTTAGCCCCTATTGCTTCCTGATCACGTTTATCAACTACACGTAGTATCAGTAGAATTATCATCATCATTAAGGGGAAAATAGTCCCTACGAGCATCCCGACACGGAGGGGAGAAAGGATGAAGTCACTCGGTACGGCATCGGCAACAAGGCCTAATAACCAAGGTCCAATTGCAGCGCCTGTAGCACCTCCTGCAGCTAGAATTGCAAACATGGCAGCTCCAGCCATGGGGAAGCGGTGAGCTGCATTTGATAAAGATCCTGGCCAAAGTAAGGCCACTCCCAAACCACAGCCAGCACAAGCCGCTAAAGATACGTAGGGATTAGGGGAGAGTGCTGCTACAAGGTAGCAAAGGGAAGCAAACAACGAGCCCCAGAACATGACCTTCCAAACAGGGATGTTTTTACCGAATTTTCCATAGAGCATGCGTCCTGATCCCAACAGAGCCGCAAAAAGTGAGAGACCAAAAATATCTCCCATCGATTTGGAGAGTCCCAGTGTTGTTTCGGCAAAGGCGCTTGTCCATTGTGACATTGAGACTTCTGCTGCTGCACCTAAGGCCAGGCCGAGTACTACAAGTAAGAAAAATGAAGACTTGAGAAGATCCTTTGCCGAGGTGCGGTGAGTATCGGGAATTGGCGGGGCAAGGGGGACTTTTAGAAAATTAAAAAAGTTCCAAAGGGGAATAACTGACCAAAAAAGTATAATAAGGGGCCAATTAGCACTTTTAAAAATAGCTAACATCAATGTTGTGCCAAGTACGACAATAATCAAACCCCACGCATAAAAAGAATGTAACAGACTCATCGCCGCTGCTTTAGCATCTGAAGGGATGGCTTGTATAATTGCGCTGAGCAATAATTCAAGTAACCCACCCCCACAAGAGAAAATCACCGTAGCTACCATGAGACCCAGATAAGGATGTTGTGGAAATAGTCGGGGAGCAAAGGCAAATAAAATTAACCCTACAAACGCTAACATCTGACTCGCGGCAATGAAAGGGCGAACTCCATAGCGATCAACCGAGCGACTCGAACCTAAAACCACAATTATTTGAGTGGCAAAATTGATTAATACCAGACGGCCGACTTGTTCAAAAGAGAGATCAAAGTCGTGGATCAAAATTACAAACAATAGTGGAGGAAGGTTGGTGAGCAATGCTCCTACAAGGTTCCCAATATAGCAAGCGCGAATCGTTGATTTATACATAAAGGTGAGTATATCTCGGGTGGCATGATATGTAAAGATAGGCTATAATCATGGCATGTTAAAACCTGCTACTCGATGTGCTGTATTGTTTGATTTAGATGGGACCTTAGTCGATACTATCGGTGATATTACCTATGCCCTAAATGCTGCTCTAGAGGCAGCTGGAGTACCCTCAGTTACTTATGATACCTGTAAGCAATTTGTTGGACGCGGGCTTAGGAACGCACTTTTGAATGCTCTTCAAGCCGCTCAGGTTGCGCCTGATGAGGCGCAATTGGATTCATTAGTTGAAGTAATGTTGAAGACATACCAGAAGTATCCTTTTCAACGTGCTGTTGTGTACCCCCATATTGAAGCTTTACTCGACAAATCGGTTGCCAGTGGACTTCAGCTTGGAGTACTATCTAATAAAGATGATGATTTGGTGCAAGAGATTGTTCAGGCGTTGTTTCCTAAAGTGCCTTTTATCTCAGTGCAAGGGGCGAGTACTACAGCTCCACTCAAACCAGATCCAACGACGGCACTGCAGTTTGCCCAACAGGCCGGATGCACAGTCGAAGAAGTTTTGCTTGTAGGTGATACTGAAGTTGATTACTATACAGCACAAGAAGCCGGCATGCCGGTAGCAATAGCAACATGGGGGTTTCGCAGTCGCCCCGAACTAGAGGCTGCTGGTTGCAAACCATTGTACGATTCAGTTTCGCACCTTGCAAAGGAGGTTTTTCCATGGCTATGAGTGAACAAGAGAAGAAAACAATCTATCAAAAGGCCAGAGATTATGTTCAAGCAGAAGGGGAAGCCCTCTTTCGGAAAGAGGTGGAAGATGCCTTGGATGAACATGCCGATGATGAATTATATGATCGCTTTTACACCTCTTTAGCCTTTGGAACGGCGGGTATACGAGGGATTATTGGCGGTGGAACAAATCGCATAAACCCTTATGTAGTACGTAAAGTAACCCAAGGGTTAGCTGATTACCTTGTCAGTCAAGAATCTAAACCACGCGTGGTGATAGCATTTGATGCGCGTAATTATTCAGATCTCTTTGCTTTGCAAGCTGCTCTAACACTGTGTGCCAATGGAGTTGTAGTATATCTCTACGACACCTTACGCCCGGTCCCTATGTTATCGTTTGCCTTGCGTTATTTGAAAGCGACTTCAGGGATAGTGGTCACAGCTAGTCATAACCCCGCTAAATATAATGGCTATAAAGTCTATTGGTCGGACGGAGGACAAGTTACGCCTCCTCACGATATTGGAATTGCAGATCGGGTAGCAGCGGTTACCCCTGAGACTATAAAAAGTATGAGCGAAGCTGAGGCTAAGCAAAAAGGATTACTGCAAAGAGTCCCTGCAGCGGTTGATGACGCCTATTATACTATGGTGATTGAGAGTTTATCTCCCTCGTTACGCGATAAAATGGGCGCTGTCACAGTAGCCTATACCCCTTTGCATGGAGCTGGGAATATCCCAGTACGAACGCTCTTGAAAAAGTTAGGGGTACCCTGTGAAGTGGTAACTCAACAAGAGTTACCGGATGGTGATTTCCCTACAGTCTCCATGCCTAATCCTGAAGATCCGCAGGCTATGCGGTTGGCTATAAAGCTGGGCATTGAGAAAAAGGCCGATATAGTGTTAGGAACCGATCCCGATGGTGATCGTTTAGGAATTGCAATTCCCTCTAATGCTCAAAAAAAGACGTACGAGCTCCTCACTGGGAACCAAATAGCGGTATTGTTAGCCGATTATCTCTTGGGTAAATGGAAAAGAGAATACCAAGGACCCTGTAAACAACCGGTTATCGTGAAGTCTATTGTAACGAGTGACCTTGTGCGCAGTATCGCGGAAGCAAATGATGCCATTTGTTTAGATGTTCTCACAGGATTTAAATATATAGCTGAAGAAATTGCTCGCTTAGAAAACTCAGATACCCAATGTTTCCTTTTTGGTTGCGAAGAGAGTTTTGGCTATCTCTCAGTGCCCCATATTCGTGATAAAGATGCTGTCTCTTCTGCTGTTTTGGCAGTCGAAATGATGAGTTATTACGCAGATCAAGGGCTGACACTGCAAGATAGATTGCAGCAAATTTATGAAATCTATGGCTATTACACTGAGACGGTACTTTCGTTTGCCTACGAAGGAAGTAGCGGTCAGCAAAAAATGGATTCGATCATGGGAAGGTTTAGGAAATTACGCGAAGGAGATTCTCTAGCCGACACCACTATTACCCAGATGGTCGATCTGTTAGAAGGTGGTGTGGACGGCTTTCCCCCTTCAAATGTAATAATGCTCAATTTTGCTACGGGTGATAAGATGGTGATTAGACCGTCAGGTACTGAGCCCAAGATAAAATACTACCTGTTTTTCCATACAAAGGAAAAGGACCGCGTAGCATTTCAAGCAACTCTTAAAGAACGTATAGCAACGTTTAAGTCTGAGTTATAAAGGTGGAACCATGCAAACTTGTTTTATAATACGGAGAAGTCGGAGTGAATCATTATATCTCACTCCGTTCGAAGATAAAAAACTCTCAGCAAAGTGGAAAGAAGATGAAGAGATACAATGGTATGCTTCTACCGGTTTGCATTCACAAGAAAAGGATAACGCGTTATTTACGCTCTATACTCAAATCGATCGTGGTGTGGATCGGTGGATTCAAGATGCTCGTTATGTGCCACGACTAGTAATTTCAGCTGCTGTATTTCTGGTTGTGTACTTTCTCTTCTCTTTTGCTATACGCGATCCTATCCCCATGATTGACGAGCTCATTATAGCTACAGCATCCGCCATTGGCACAGCTACGTTTATTTCAAGACGTGATAAGAAGAGTGACATGGCCATGAAGCGCCGACTTGAACTGAAGCAAAATGCTTCTCGTGGAGATTTTGAGATTCTCGAAGGTCTCAGTAGTTATGAAAACTATCTGGATACTTGTCTCGCGCTTGATACTCTAGATGTAGCTGATCGCTTGGCCATGACGGGAAATGCAGATTTACCGAAATTAGAGGTTCCTGAAGAACAGCAGGGAGAGTGGCAAACTGAATTACACGAGAGAATATTACGTCACATTGAGTTGTCAGATCGTAAATTGTATGATCGCTATCAAAAAGTCATGCGTGTAAGGATCTCTGAAACTGGCGATGATGTGTTGTCGGCCCGTTTAATCAAATCTGCAATGCGCAAAGAAATTGATCTATCTTTGTTAGCTCTGATGGTAGCCATTTCAAAGCAATAAGTAACTGCATGGCATACATTCTAGTATGCCATGCAAAACCATACGCCTAATCCAATTTCTCACGCATGACCTTCCGTTATGCGCTTGCATTGGATTGTTGATTGTCTCTATCCTTTCGCCTGATTTCCTTCCCGTATGGGTAATTCTCTTGTTTTGGGGATTACTTGGCTCTAGCATCATCCTTTTTCCTGTTCTCCCTCGTTTTACCCTGCTGCTTGGAGTAATAATTCTTTGTGTAGGCTCACTCCAACTCTCAACTGTAGGTAGCTCGCAAGTTCTGCAATTAGGATTTATCGCTGATGAGATAGTACAAGTCAGTGGTTCTCTACGCTTTGATAGTTCTTATAGCGCAAATGGAAACACTGTGCTTGCTCTTAATGTGAAGCATACCCAAAACAAAAAAGGGGACTCGGCTAGTGCCTCTGGATCTCTGCAGGCTATAGTAGGTGGGCAACAAGCAATGCTAGAAGGTTCTCAGTTGAGCTGTCGTGGAACCATGCACCTCATGGATACAGGTGAGCTTCTTTTCTTTATTGACCAACTTAGTGTGGAGGAACCGCAGAGTAAGTTTGTGGTAATGCTACACGCTGTGCGATTTAACGCATTAACTTTGATTAGTCAACGCTTAGATCTCCTTGAGAGTCCATCAAGCGTTCTCCTTAAGGCGCTTCTTTTAGGACAGCGTACTACTGCTGGAGCAGATATACGCCAAATGACTATTCAAAGTGGGTGTGCCCATGTGCTAGCACTCTCAGGAATGCATTTACATTGTCTGGTTATCCTGATCACAACCTTGCTTTCCCTCGTGCTAGGTAGGCGTCGATCCCAGTGGTTTGCTTTTCCTATAGCCTTTTGTTACGTCTTGGTAGTGGGGTGTAAGCCTTCGTTAGTACGAGCTCTTGTAATGATTGGGATAGTACAAGGGCCATGGCGCCTCAGTTTTAAGCAAGTTTTAACACTTACCTGTATTGTGCAGAGCATGCTTTTTCCATGGACGATCTCCTCTATTGGTGCGTTACTCTCGTATAGTACATTGACGGCAATTATCTGTTTTGCACATCCTCTAGCTACTAAGATTGCTCTGATTCTACCGCCTAAATTAGCACTTTTGAGTAGTACTACCCTAATAGCAACCCTGTGTTCAGCACCTTTAGCCCTTTTTCTATTCGGATCTTGGTATCCCATAGGGATTATAGTTTCTCCTTTGGTGGCCTTGATTGCCCTGCTCTTACTGGCTAGTGGGTTAGGGTATCTCGTATTTCCCTTCACATTTATAGCTAAGGCAGTAGGGTGGCTTAGCTATGTGTTTATGCAATTGTGTAGGAGAGCGAGTGATTTTACGTGCACGCATCCTGAATTAGGGACGTTAGTACCATTACTTTGGGGAGTGGGACTTCTGTTGACTGTCGTTGGAATTCTCAAGTATGCTGGGTTGGTAATGCATAAAAGGAGTAAAAAGGCGTATGATATGGGATTTTCCCTACGATTCCCCCCTCGCGATAATTGAGCTACTTGAGCGCGAGGGATTAGCAATGTCAAAAAAATTTGGCCAAAACTTCTTAATATCCACCTCCATTCTCCAAAGAATTGCATCTAGTATGGAGCCGCTGCAAGGGGCTACCCTATGGGAAATAGGTCCTGGACTAGGTGCCCTGACAAAAGAATTACTTCTGGGTGGAGCTATCGTGACTGCTTTTGAGATTGATTATGGCTTTTGTAGAATACTCCGTAATGATGCTTTTCCGGGGGAACCACAATTTACTTTAATTGAGGGAGACGCACTTAAAACGTGGATTCCAGTTTTTGAAAAAGAGGGAACTCCCGATGCTATATGTGGAAATCTGCCTTACAATGTAGGTTCCATTTGTCTTGCCCATTTTCTTGAAAATCAATGTTTACCACCAGTTATGGTGTTTACTCTCCAAAAAGAGGTGGCTGATCGACTACGCGCCCATGAGGGAAGTAAGGCCTGGTCGCCTCTCTCCATCTTAGCTCAAATAGATTACCAGGTTGAACAACTCTTTACTATTAAAGGGGGAGCCTTCTTTCCACCACCTCAGGTTGAATCATCGGTGGTGAAGTTGACTAAAAGAGCAGCTCCGTTGGTTGCCAGTAGTGAGCGGGCCTTGTTTCTCCAAGTTGTGAACGATCTTTTCACCCAAAGACGCAAGACGGTACGGAACAATCTTTTACAAGGTAAAGCTGGAGCGCAGTATGGAAAAGAGGGGGTGCTGCATGCCCTCTCACAGGCTTTTATTGCCGAATCAGAACGGGCCGAACAGTTATCGTTGGAGCAACTAGTACTGTTATCACAGAAGTTTAGTGAGCTAAGGATATAACTCTTATTTTTCCCAGGTATCGATCCAAGTTCCTTTACGATAGCGCCGATAGTTGAGAAGACCGCGGACTACTAAGTCAGCAACCATACAGCTCCAAGCGGCTTCAAGACCAAAATCGAAGACTAAAATAAGGATGGTCGCAGGTAAGATTCGGACTATCCACATCCCGATCAAGGAGTTGATGAAAGGCCATTTTGTATCTCCAGCTCCCCGTAAAATACCACTGATCACAATACTCATAGCAAAGAATGGTTGGGCAAAGGCTTCAATTCTTAGCACGCGTGCGCCCAAGACAATTACCGCTTGATCAGGGGTGAAAAATCCCATCAGTTCCTTGGCAAAGATAAACATAAGCAGACCTGTCGCTGACATCAGCATGATACCCCAGCGGAGAGACCGTTTAGCAAAATCTAAACTTAACTCCTTTTTTCGAGCTCCTAATGATTGTGCGACGAGGGTTGTGGCCGCGATAGAGAAACCGCTTACTGGCATGTATGTTATCGATTCAGCCGTGATTGCCAGATGGTGAGCTGCTAAAGCTACGGTACCGATACGGGTAACGAGGATAGTGAGGGCAATCTGCCCCAGAGAAAGGACGGCCCGTTCCAGGGCTAAAGGTGTGCCCAGTTTAAAAACTTGACGCATGACAATCCAATCAACTCGCCAAGAGACCCCTCTGAAAGGGGTTCTTAAGGGAGATTCTTTAAAAATGAGCACCCCAAATAGAATGAGGGCACTGAGGACTGTAGCGCCCGCAGTGGCAATGGCAGCTCCAGCAACACCTAAATCGGCTCCATACATCGTAAATTCGGCGCCAAATAGATGGACTATGCGGGTGGGGAAGATAAGGAAAATATTTCCAGTTATATTTACGATGTTAGTAATAATATTACTGAGAAGTGGTGAGCGTGTATCACCGGAACTTCGTAACAGATTAGATAGATATGAGAAGAGTATTCTGAAAGGATAGGCAAGGGCTATATAGCTCATATAGGTCCCTGCGACGGGTACGACTTGCTCTTCAACCCCAATCCAGACGGGTAGGTCGAAAGCTATTCCACGCATAATAGCCGTAACGACAACTGAGAAGCCTAGAACTGCCAGCAAAGCTTGACGCACGGTATGGTGGACTCCTTCAGTATCTCCAGCGCCTATTTGACGGGCAGCAAGTACCGAGAAGGCGACGCCGAAGGCATACATCATCCCATTGACCAACCAGATCGTTGCGCTGTTGGCAGCGACGGCTGCAGTTGCAACAGCTCCTAAAGAACCCACCATAGCCGAGTCTACATATTGGACCATAGTTTGAAAACTTTGGTCTAAAATGACAGGCCAGGCGAGCATCCAGATGGTTTTGCCAGGGGATCGAGAGGCATCGACCAAATTAATTTTCTTTTTGGTTCCCATGCAGTTACACCTGTGATCTTTTAAGATAAGCGATGAGCTTCTCTTTCGACATCGGTCGAGCGAAAAGGAAGCCTTGTACCCGATTGGCACCTGCTTGGGTTAATTGAGCTAATTGCTCTTCAGTCTCGATTCCTTCTCCCACGATCTTTTTCCCCATTCGATTGAGCATCAGAACGATGGCTTCAATATAGGTGAAGTTTGTTTGGCAGGCCTGTACAATACTTCGGTCTAATTTCACGGTAGTAAAGGGGAGGCTTATCAGGCTATCTAGGTTTGAATAACCCTTACCATAATCATCTAAAGAAAAACTTATTTCTTGATCTGCCATATAATCCATTGCCCTTTTTACCCGATCAAAGGAGTGTACTATCATCGATTCTGTTAGTTCAAATTTGATGTTGGCCGGTGAAACACCATATCGACGTATCGTAGATAATAGCCTTTCTTCCATGTGGGGTTCAAGGAAGTTAATTGCAGATAAATTTATAGCAATACGATGGAGCTGAGTAGGGGTGTTTTTCAACAGATTCCACACTTCACAAACTTGGCGTAAAACCTCATACGTGAGATCAACGATTAACCCAGTGGTTTCTGCAATGGGGATAAATTCAACTGGAGAGATAGGACCAAGGTAAGGGTCATCAAGACGGGCTAAGGCTTCAGCGGAATAGATATTAAGGGTATCCGTTTCAAAAATAGGTTGGTACACCACCTTAAGAGTTTTATGTTCGATTGCATAGCGCACGGCAGATTCAACATCATGTTGGCGTTTATGTTTAGTACTGAGAGCAGTACTATAATAGGCGATCTCTGTAGGACTACCGGTTTTAGCCTTAGCAAGGGTCAAATCGATAGCGTGTATCATCTCTTCCGCATGTTTAAAGTTATGTGAAAAATTGACGATTGCTAACCGTATATTGGTCTTCGCACTGGCATCCCCAATTTCCCAAGCGGCTTCGAAGCGCTGGGAGATAACTTTTAGAATGTCCGCGAGGGCTATTGTGTCAACTCGATGGAGGATGAGGGCAAACTGATCTCCTCCATAGCGGTAGACACTATTATCTTGGGCTGCAAAGGTAAAGAATTTTCCAATTTTCCGTAATAATCGATCACCATTTTGCTGCCCAAATTTCTGATTAAAATATTTGAAGTTCTCAATATCGGCCACTATGACTGCACCCTGTGAAAAACTAGGTAAGTGTCTTGCAATGGTACGAATAAAAGCACTACGGGTCATGGTATCAGTCAATGGATCAATTGAAAATCGCCGATTCATAATGATGAGATAGGTAGAAATCATAGCTACACTAATGGCGGTATTGATGAATAGATGGTTACCAGTAGTAAGAAAGGCAAAGATGGCTGCAGTGAGGATCAAGGGAATGATAGTTAAGGTTCGTTTGGTTGGAGGGGTAATGATCTTCCAACTTGATAACACGATTGCCAAAACACCACACAACCAGAGACCTGTGAGAATAGCTAAGGTAAAGTTCTTTGCCTCTAGTGGGATTGCTACGTTCTCAATAACCTCTAGAAGAGCAATGAAGATAAAAACACCAAGGATCATTTTGGTATATTTCCCTAGTATTTTAACGATGACGTGTTCTTCATAGGTGTTCTCTAAGGCAAATATTAACCAGAGGTAAAGGGTCGCTAAAAGGGCAATACACTGAAAATTGGTGAATAGACGTATAATAGAGGGTGACAGATTGGACAAGATCATAGTAGCAGCGGCACGTACTGTTCCGAATATAATGGTAATAAAACCAGCTACGCTAAAGTGTCTAAACAGAGTATCTTTTAAGGTTTCCTCAAGAACACGTTGTTTAAACGTATCGATTAAAATAATAACCGTGACAAAAAATGTCACTAAATCGCCTTCTAATAATACGTTCACTTATAGTACCTGTCACTGTGTTGCATATGAAGGTCATTGTAGGGGAGCCAACTGGTAAATACAAGTAAAAACTCCTAATTAACTCAGGATATGCACTTAAAACGCATAAAAATACAGCAGGCCATGTATATCAGCCTGCTGCTATGAATTGCTTATTGGGCGGCCTGAGCCAGAGTGATGGCGCTAGTTACGACAATATCTTCAATACTACAACCACGTGATAAGTCACTTACCGGTCTGGCAAATCCTTGTAAAATAGGACCATAGGCTTCAGCTCCAGCCAAACGCTGGACTAGTTTATAGCCAATATTTCCGGCTTGGAGATCAGGGAAGACCAAGACATTGGCTTTTCCAGCTACAGGCGAGGCGGGAGCTTTACTGTGTGCGACTGAATCGATGATAGCGGCATCTAGTTGCAACTCTCCATCGACTAAGATATCAGGACGTTTTTCTTGCAATAGTTTCACCGCCAAGGCGACTTTATCGACTAGGGGGCCTTTAGCAGAACCTTTAGTTGAATAAGAGAGTAAGGCGACAATCGGCTTAGTACCAAGATAGACTTTACACGACTCGGCTGATTCTTCAGCAATCTCAGCTAATTGTTCAGCTGTAGGCTCGGGGATGGTGGCACAATCGCTAAAGATAAAAGAGCCGTTAGCACCTAAATCTTTCTTATCGGTAGCCATGACGAAGCAGGATGAAGCACTTTTAATACCTGGTTTAGTTTTAATAATATGAAAAGAGGCTACTAAAACTTTTCCCGTAGTGTTTTCTGCACCAGCAACCATTGCATCGGCCTCTTTATATCTCACCATCATGGCCCCGTAACGCAATTGGTCTGCAATTCCAGCATAGGCCTCTTCTTCAGTCATGCCTTTATGTTTTCGTAAGGCATAGTATTCATCGGCATACTTTTGGCGTAGGGGCGAAGTGGCTGGGTCGATCACAGTAATACCTTCTAATGAAATATCATTCTTTTTAGCCGTCTCTTCGACTGCTGCCTGAGTCCCTAGTAAGGTCACCTTTGAAGCTAACTTCTCATCGATAATACGGCGGGCAGCGGCTACGGTACGTGGTTCTGTACCTTCGGGTAATACGAGGGTTTTTTGTAGTTCAACTGCCTTTTTTTTCATGGTTTCTGCAAATGTCATCTAAATCTCCTGTTGGATAATGTTTTCTCCTTTAGAATACCACAATGCGACAGACAGTTAAATACCACGATATGATTCCATAATTTATCTCTACCCGAAGAAAGGATGCCTCATAATAAAAATGTTACCCGTGTATGCTTATCCCAGAGGAAAAGAGATGGGTACTATGGAGATGAGTAGACGAGAATGACCGGTACTGACGACCAAGTAGCTACTTGCTAGCGAAGGGCAACGAGGAAATAAAAACAACGGATGCTTGATGAGTTTGTGGTTAATACCGCCTACCATTGTACGTATGTGATTTGTATGTATTCTACCTTGAAAAAGTAATGTGCAGATTTCTATTAAAATGTGTTTTCAATACATTGAAGAAATAGTAATGGGAAAAATTGTAACATCGTCTACAAGGGGCAAGTTCAAGGTGGGAAAAAAATACACACACTGCCCACGATCTTATGTAAAAACTAAGTATTTTTGCTACTTTTTATGGACAATACCTTAGGTAGAGATCTTGTAAACGGGCTTTTAATAGACTTTAAAAGGTTATAGAATAATGAAATAATAATTGTTTTAGTGTTCTTTTAAAGTTGGCATGATTGTTGCATGTAAGTAGATGTCCGTCATAAAAACGGAAGCGAATGAAAGATCATAAAAATTATGGAGGTGTAATCATGAACTACTTAATGAACAGAAATTCGAACCCGATAAGTGTTTCTCGTGAGTTTGATTCCCTGTTTAATACACTGTTGAATGATTGGGGATTCTCAACAACTAGATTTCCCAAGGTGGATATTTGGGAGGACGAGAAAAACTACTATATCGCCGCCGAGCTTTCTGGTTACAATGAGAAGGACGTAGATGTCAATATTGACAAGCGTGTACTCAAAATTTCCTCAATAATTGAAGCAGGGGATGCGGAGACTGATTCGCAGGACGAAAGAAACTATCTAGTTCGCGAACGGTATCACACAGATTTTGAGAGAAGTTTTTCGTTGCCAGATGACATTGATGAAGATAATGTCAAGGGCGAATTTACAAATGGAATTTTAACAATTACAATGCCGAAAAGGCCTGACAAGCAACGCAAAAAAATTGAAGTAAAGGTTAAGTAATATATCCTAAAACACATGCGATGCATCCGATCGATTGGGGGCGCTTATTTGCGGCCCAATCGAGCCTATCTAAACAAACGAAGTGTGAGCAGAGGATAAGATGGTGAACAGGAAGCAGTGTATCTATAAGAAAAAGAAAATCTTGGCACGCAACTACTCAAGAGGTATGCAGTGCCTACAGTCATTGTTGCATAAAGAGGTGTGCGAAGATGTGAATCTAGGGTAGAACTGCGGTAATGTCGACTTAACGTATCATGTAGTTGCTAATTTTATGAGATAATCAAATAAGCAAGGAGGGAAAATATGAATAAGAATAAGAAAACTTTTCTGATTATTATTTTAATGGTTTTGCTTAGTCTTTCACCTTTGATGGCAAAATCTTCCTTAGCTAAAAAAATTGATGGAACTATTATCATAATAAATGAAGATGATAAGACTTATGAAAACTTCGTAGAAAAAACTTATGATGTTCCCACGGGCTTCAAGATTAATAGTGGAAATAACCTCAATTTTATGGGAGTGAACTGGGATAAAGGGGCCTTGATTGCTTTGGGTAATTATGTTCGAGGAACTTATACTACAGGAGAGTTTTATCTACTTGAACTTGAAAAAAATTATGACACAGCAACAATAAGATTTGATAGAGCTTACCCCAGTCCTACCCTTAAACTTTCTGATGGCACAGAAATTAAAGGGTACTATGAGAATGTGAGGGCTCACAGTGTCTTTTCAAATTATAGAAATCTTCTTGGTGTTAATCAAAGAAGAACGCTTACATACTCCTTAAGATTTAATGTTCCTAAAAATGTTGTACCCACTTCTATAGTTTTCAGAGATATCAACAATCAAAATCCAAAAGAAATTAAGCTTG
>CAZGDR010000029.1:0-24049 GCA_964524755.1 uncultured Spirochaetaceae bacterium | reverse complement strand
ATAACATGGGCCCTATACTCTGTCAATATCTTGAAAAAGGGTGGTTTATTTTCTATAGTGGTAAGATGAATACAATCGGGTTGTTGGTTTCTTTAGCTTTTATTGGGGTCATCGTAGGAGTAGGGATTATGCTATCAAAATTTGATCGGTTCAGTCCTGAGTTTATACGCAAATTTATCCACATTGGTGTCTCAAATTGGTGGTTTATACTTATTGCTAATTTTGATTCTCTGGCCTTTGCATTGGTTGGCCCTATTCTGTTTATTCTGGTGAATGGAATCGCTGTAATGACTGGTGCCGCCAATATACTTGGCATCAGTGATAAAAGGAGAAATCTAGGGTTAGTCTATTTCCCGATTTCTTTACTGTTACTTGTCCTCTTGGGGTATACCAATGCCATACCGTTGTGGGCTTGTGGTATGGGCGCTATTACCATGGGGTATGGAGATGGCTTAGCAGCTATCGTCGGCAGGCACTGGGGTACAAGAGAGATTCGGAAAGGGAAAACTGTTCTCGGATCAATGGTGATGGGAATCGTTACCCTCCTCGTTCTGATTGGTTTTTCAGTAGGATATCAACTTGCAGGGTTGTGGACTTTAGGATGGTGGGTCGCGGTGGTCGTAGTTGCTCTCGTCGCTACCGCTCTTGAGGCGTTTACCCCATACGGTCTTGATAATATTACAGTCCCACTAGGTACAACATTTTTAGCTGCCTTGTTGTTGGGAGGAGCATGAATACGGGAATCTGGTTTTACCTTATCCCTATTGGGGTGAATGGAGTAGTGGCAATTGTGGCTCAAAGAGCTAAGTTACTTACCCTTTCAGGTTCTATTGCGGCCTTTGTCATTGGATCGCTGGCTTTCCACTATGTAAGACTTGGAGGTTGGGTTCTTTTAATCCTATTTTTTGTGACCGCTAATATTCTTAGTAAACTGAGCCGAGCGGTTTTCAAAGTAGTCGAACCGGGTATTCAAAAGAAAAATGGTCCTCGGGATTGGGCTCAAGTATTAGCCAATGGGGGGCTAGCCGGAGCTGCTGCTCTCTATTATGGTCTCAGTGGTGATACCTTAGCTTTAGTTATGTTTGGAGCCTCAATTGCAGCTAGTACAGCCGATACTTGGGCTGGAGAAGCTGGTATTCTCAGTAGACGTCCACCTGTATCCATTAGAACTTTTGTTGTGGTGCCCAAGGGAATGTCTGGGGGAGTTACTTGGTTAGGGACGTTTAGTAGCCTTGTGGGTTCAAGTATCATTGCCCTCGCTTGGTATGCTACGTTTGCTATGTATACCAATCATAAATGGCTTTTTTTAGCCTCTATTATAGCTATTTCTGGAGCGATTGGATCCGTGGTAGATAGTTTTTTAGGTGCAACGGTGCAAGCACACTATTATGATCCAAAGCGGGAACAGATTACAGAGCATGAACAACGGGATGGGGTTCGCCTTGAACTATGCCGTGGTGTACGCTGGATTGATAACGATGTCGTTAACTTTCTCAGTAATGTTGTTGCTGTCTTGATCGCGAGTGGGTTCAGTTTAATTATTCTCTAGAAGTTTTTCTAAGAATTATCATATCGGCATTGGAGTTCACATGAGAAAATTCCTATTGATTCCTGACTCTTTTAAAGGAACCATGAGTTCTGCTCAGATTTGTTCGCTGATGGAACTGTCTATCAAACGCCACTATCCTCAAGCCCAGATTGTTGCTATTCCTGTGGCTGATGGAGGCGAGGGCAGTGTAGATGCTTTTCTGACGGCGATGGGAGGGGAAAAAGTCTTTGCTGAAGTAACAGGGCCCTATTTCCAACCCGTAAAGGCCTTTTATGGGATCGTTGAGGGAGATACTGCAATAATTGAGATGGCCTCCTGTGCAGGGTTACCTTTGGTGGGTGATGATAAGAGACCTGATCAGACAACGACTTTTGGTGTGGGTGAATTGATGCTGCATGCTGCAGCTAGGGGGTGTAAGACAATTATTGTGGGACTCGGAGGGAGCGCTACCAATGATGGAGGAACCGGAGCAGCTGCAGCTGCAGGGATTCGCTTCTTGAACGCTGAGGGGACTAGCTTTGTTCCGACAGGGGGAACTCTTTCCCACATTACACAGATTGATATACAGAATCGATCACCTTTGCTTGATGGTGTAAAAATAACTACTATGTGTGATATTGATAACCCTCTTTTTGGTGAGCATGGCGCGGCCTTTATATTTGGCCCCCAAAAAGGTGCTGACAGTGAAATGGTCCAATTCCTTGATACGCAGTTACAAGCTCTACATGCCATAATTCTCCAATCTCTTTCTACTGATATTTCTCAATTGCCCGGAGCTGGTGCAGCAGGAGGCATGGGTGGGGGGATGGTGGCATTTTTTGATGCTGAACTTGAAATGGGTATCGAAGTAGTACTCAATACGGTAGGGTTCGATAATCTGTTAATCGATACAGATATGGTATTTTCTGGAGAAGGTAAAATAGATTTTCAGAGTCTCCGAGGAAAGGTCGTTATTGGAGTCGCACGACGCACGAAAAAATTGGGAATTCCGTTGGTTGCCATTGTCGGAGATATTGGAGATTCGATTGAAGCTGCTTATGATGAAGGCATCTCTGCTATTTTTAGTATCAATCGGGTTGCTCGTGACTTTAAACATGTTGTAGCTCGTGCTCCAGAAGACATGACGCTTACAATGGATAATCTGATGCGGTTTTTGAAGCGTCTTGGGTTTTAATCTTAAATCCACTCTTTATCGCAGAATGAGGGCAAGCCACAATGCAATCCCCACATCTGATACAAGCCGTACTATTGGGGGTCTGATATACGGGGATATCGAGCTTACACACTCTCTGGCAAATTCCGCATGAGGTGCACGCCTCTTTATCTATTTCAAGGTGATAGAGAGAGATTGGGTTGAAAAGACCATATATTGCACCCAAAGGACAGACATAGCGGCAAAAGGGTCTGTAGAGAATGATTGAAGTAAGTACAGTAATAAGTAAAATGAGATTTTTCCATGCGAAAAGCCATCCCGCCACACTGCGGAGGCTGGAGTTGCCTGCTAAAAGGAATAGTCCCGAGAGGGTTCCCGATGGACAGACCCATTTGCAAAACCATGGATTGCCTTGTCCTATGAAATCGACAACAAACAGAGGTAATAGAATTACGAGTACGAGCAGCATGACATAACGGAAATATGAAAGGAACTTTTCACCGGGAAGGCGGCGGAGTCGTTTCCATGTTTTGGGGATTGGAATGCGGTGTAGTAAATCCTGTAACCATCCAAAAGGACAGAACCAGCCGCAAACAAAACGACCAAGAGTAGCGCCAACAACAACCAAAAATCCACTAACATACAAAGAGATGCTTTTTTCACGTGAACCCAGAACTGCTTGCAGAGAGCCGATTGGGCACGAACCCAAGGCACCTGGGCAGGCATAGCAATTTAGTCCAGGCACACAGAAGGATTTGGTTCCTCCCTGATAAATTTTACCCTCAAGGAATCCCACAATGTAAGCATTGGAGATGATAGCAGTGAGAAATTGGATTAGATCTCTGCGCCGGTTGTGTGCAACGCGTTGTTTCTTAACCAAGGCCGATACACTCCAAACAGATTGTTGCTGCTTTCTTGAGGACGATAAAGGCTTCTCCCTGCACGATACCAATAGTTATGGCAATACCTGCTAGTGCAAGGATTCCTATCGTGATTAATCGACGAGTTTTAATGTGGATTCGATTATTTTTTTCCATGCGTTCTTACTCCGTGCCCCATAATAGGTTTGTCCCACAATTGTACCTGTGTTGTCAACAAAAAACGTTTCAGGAACTACCTGTGAATCTTTAAGGCGCAGATCTTGCAAATCCTGAGAGGGAAGAAGATGGGTATAATGTGCACCGGTTTGATCAAGGATATAGTTAGCGGTAGTTACATTCTGGTTAAAGATTTTTTGATTGGTGTGGTACACATCTGTTACTATACCAATTACGTTTACTCCTTTATCAGCAAATTCTTTTTGTAGTTCAGCGAGGGCTGGCATCTCTTGGAGGCAGGGGGGGCAGAATGTCGCCCAAATATTGACAAGCGTTAAACGGTAGGGGGTAAAAATTGTTTCAGTGACTTCTTCTCCCACTAGATTAAGAGTCCAGAATGGGGATAGACGTTGTGGTGGTGTTTTGGCACCTAAAGAAGAGATTAGTAAAATCGATAGAATAATTAATACCAATATGTTACGGCGGGATTTCGTGTTCATGTAATACCTCATTTCTAATATATCAGGTAATAATAACATGGACTTGAATTCCCGACAAGTTATTGAGCCTTTTCTGAAAAAGCGGGTTTGTGTGGTTGTTTAGGGAATGGCTTGCGTTCTGAGAGATAGAGGCCAATTAAAATTAAAAAACAACCACCGAGAGCCATCATGGTAATCGGTTCTCCTAGCACTAAGGCTGCGGTGAAGAGCGTGATGAGGGGAGAAAGATAGATGTAAGCACTGGTTTTAAATACACCAAGAATATGAACAGCTTTATTCCAACCAAGAAAGCCTCCAGCACTGGCTCCAAGACCTAAAAATATTAACAAGATGGTGTTTAACGGTGTAAAGTCAACTGTAGCAATTGAAAAGTTGCTGGCACGCGCAAAGGGGAGCATAAGGATGATGCCATAGAAAAATATTTTTTTCGTGTAGGTTATAACAGTATAGTTTTCCGTGTCTATCTTTTTTAATAAGATTGAATAGATGGCCCAACCAAGGGTGGCTGATAAAGCTAAGGTATCTCCAGCTAGGGAGAGTTTAAATTCAATATTGCCGTTGAACATGACGAGACTGACACCTATTGAGGCAATAATGAAACCGAAAATTAATTTGGCTCTCAGAGGCTCTTCTTTCAAAAAGAATGGAGCAATGAGGGCGGTGGTAAGAGGAGCTATAGAGACTAGAATTCCGACGTTCGAGGCATAGGTCATAGACAATGCAATGTTTTCAAGGAGGTAATACACGACGACTCCAGACAATCCAGCTCCTGCGAAAATAAGTTCTTGGCGTAGATTCCAAGGAGGTCTAGAAGAGCTGTTTTTAAGTGCATCATATATAGCAAGGCCTAAAAAACCCATGACAAATCTAATCAATAATATTTCTAGAGGGGAAAAAGTCTCGAGGAGAATTTTAGTGGCGATGAAGGTCGTTCCCCAGACAACAATAGTCATTAGGGCAAGGCCATGAGCTATAGTCCTGCGTGTGTTCATAGCGGGACTTTGTCATAAAAGGGGATTAAAGTACACTCATTTTGTCCAGAATTATAGGGTAAGATAAGAATTTTTTAAATTATAGTTGCTGATAATGAAAATTATTTGTATGTTACATATCGGTAGACGGGACGTGTGTGTCCTTTGTTAGCCTATGCCTGCATGCAGGCTAAATTAGAAAAAAGAAAAATACATACAAGTGAGGGAATTACTATGGCAAAACAGCTACAGTTTAATGAAGAAGCCCGTCGGGCTCTAGTCGCTGGTGTCGAAAAGCTTTCGCGGGCTGTGAAGGTGACACTCGGACCTAAGGGAAGAAATGTACTGATTGATAAGAAGTTTGGTGCTCCAACTGTTACCAAAGATGGTGTGTCAGTTGCACGTGAAATTGAATTAGAGGATCCGTTTGAGAATATGGGTGCACAGCTTCTTAAAGAAGTTGCCACTAAAACTAACGATGTGGCCGGTGACGGTACTACTACAGCTACAGTATTAGCCTACTCAATTACCAAAGAGGGAATGAAGAGTGTTGCTTCTGGAGTAAACCCCATGGGAATTCGAAGAGGGATTGATAAAGCTGTAGAGGACACAATCAAAGAGCTCAAGCGTCAGGCCAAGATGATTAAGGACAAGGAAGAGCTGGCCCAAGTTGCTTCTATTAGTGCTAACAATGACCGTGAGATTGGCGATGAGATTGCCAATGCTATGGAAAAAGTTGGTAAAGATGGTGTTATTACCGTAGAAGAGTCCAAAACAATTGAGACTACAACAGACTTCGTTGAGGGTATGCAGTTTGACCGTGGTTATTTGTCACCCTATTTTGCGACAAATCGTGATACCATGGAATCTATCCTTGAAGATCCTTACATTCTGATCTACGACAAGAAGATTTCTAACATGAAAGATTTACTACCTGTGTTAGAGAAAGTGGCCCAAGCAGGAAAGCCCATCTTGATCATTGCTGAAGATGTTGATGGTGAAGCCTTAGCAACCTTGATTGTGAATACCATTCGTGGAACTCTCACTGCAGTGGCAGTGAAAGCACCTGGGTTTGGTGATCGCCGTAAAGCAATGCTTGAAGATATCGCTGTGCTTACTGGTGGCGAAGTTATCTCTGAAGAGATCGGATTGAAATTAGAGAATACTGATATCTCCCAACTTGGAAGAGCCAAGACTGTTAAGGTAGAAAAAGATAATACCACGATTATTAATGGTGCTGGCAAGCAGACCGATATTAAAGATAGAATTAGCCAAATTAAAGTGCAGATTCAGGATACTACTAGCGATTACGATCGTGAGAAACTGCAAGAACGTCTTGCTAAATTAGCGGGTGGCGTTGCTGTTATCAATGTTGGTGCAGCAACTGAAGTTGAACTCAAAGAGAAGAAACACCGTGTTGAAGATGCTCTTTCAGCTACAAGAGCTGCGATTGAAGAGGGTGTTATTGCCGGTGGTGGTGTAGCTTTAGTTCAAGCTGCTAAAGTACTTGCCAATAAAAATCTTGCCGGTTTAGAAGAAGAAGAAGTTATTGGCTATCGGATTGTGCGACGTGCACTTGAAGAACCTATCCGTCAGATAGCTGAAAATGCTGGCCTTGATGGCGCTATTATTGCTGAAAAAGCTAAGAACGAAAAACCAGACGTTGGTTTTGATGCTGCCAAAATGGTATGGGTAAATATGTTTGAAGCTGGAATCACAGATCCTGCTAAGGTTGCGCGTAGTGCACTGCAAAATGCTGCTTCCATTGCGGCTTTGATTCTTTCAACTGAATGTTCAATTACTGATTTGCCCTCAGAAGAACCCCCAATGCCTGCCGGAGGCGGTGGAATGGGTGGAATGGGCGGCATGATGTAAGCTGTTCATGACAAATTAACGTATAAACCATATAGGGTGGATTCTGGTAATCCTGGAATTCACCCTATAGTTGTATGTATAGACCATCCGTAAGTTACTGTTTTTTGTGCTAGATTCCTTGTAGTATGAAACTTGACTACTGTTAGGGTAACATGGTACGTTAAGCGGTACGTAAAATTCAAACTCAATAGTGAGGTTATAATAGTATGAGTGCATTAATAACAACCTTAATGGCAGGAGGTGGGGCAGCCGGGACAAGCGGTTCTATGACTACCACGTTCATTACGTTTGGGCTAATCATCCTGATTTTCTATTTCTTAATCATTAGACCCCAGAAGAAACGTGACAAAGAGACAAAGAACATGCTCGCCGCAATGAAAAAGGGTGATAAAATTGTCTCAATTGGTGGAATTAGAGGAACTCTTGTTATAGTCAAAGAGACTACGGTTGTAGTGAAAGTTGATGATAACACTCGTATTGAGTTTTCTAAGAGTGCAATTGCTCAGATTCTTGATAAGAAAAGTGCAACTGCCACAGAAAAGCCTTCTAAGGCAGCCTCAAAAGAGACCCCGGTGGAGACTGTTGAAGCACCGGTGAAGAAGAAAAAGGCTACTTCTAGTAAGAAGGCAGCGCAGTCAGTAGAGGATGCCGAGGTCGTTGAGGAAACTCCTGTAGTTTCTGAAGATGGTCCGGATAAAAAAGAGACCAAATAGAGACATCGATATCATACGGAGAGCATCATGAATAAACGAGGGCGATTGTTCATCGTTCTCTTGGTTGCGGTGATATGTGGGATTTTCCTTTATCCAACCGTAAAATGGTACGCTTTTGTACCCCAAGAGACTAAAGATCTTGCGACTGGTTCAATGATCCAGATTCGGGAATACGCATTAGGACAGGCAACAATAGACTTGCGCGAGTTAAAGTCTCTGGTTGCTTCTGACCCTTCTACAGCTTTACCCAATAATTATGGATTCCTGATTCCTGTAGCTAAAGATAACTACAAGTTAATGAAACGGGACGTTCCAAAATCTTGGACGGTGGAGCATGTATTCAGAGGATTCTATAACGAACAAGAATTGTTCGATACATTAGAGAACCAATATCGGTCCCAGTTATTAGACCTCAAAGCACTAAGCGGTAAGGTGTTGCAACTTGGACTTGATTTACGCGGCGGTATGAGTATCCTCTTGGAAGCTGATGTTGAAGCCTATGAGTCTAAAACAGGTTCCCGTGTTTCTGGTGGTACTGTAACGGCACTCCTAAACGAAGACATTGCAATTCTGAATGAGCGTATTGATCAGTTCGGAGTAACCGAACCCGATATTCGTATTCAGGGTAATTCCCAAATCCTTATCGAAATTCCAGGAGCTGCTGATCCTGAACGGGTAAAATCGTTCTTGCGGGGCAAAGGCTCATTGAATTTCCAGATTGTGGATCAAGAACTTACAGCTCAATTGAATGACTACTTTAAAGAGAATCCTGGTGATGTGTTTACCAATGTTGGGCAAATCAAACAACCAGATTTTTTACCGGCAGGAAAAATTGCCACTGGATATTATGTAAATGATGCGTATGGATTGGATCAACTTTCCAGCTACGTGGTAATTAATGAAGAGATTGGCTTAGATGGAATTCATATTGCTAATGCCATGACAGGGTCGAATCCTATTACTGGACAACCCACAGTGAATTTTGAACTTGATACTACTGGCGGAGAAATTTTCTACAAGCTTACCTCAACCCACACGGGTGAGACGATGGCTGTCGTCCAAGACGGTAACGTTAAGGCTATGGCAACTATTACCGAACCGATTCGTAACAATGTACAGATTACGGGATTTGGGCAAAAGGAAGCACAAGATCTCTCTGTTGTACTTAAAACTGCCGCTTTGCCGATTGAGCTGATTGTAGTAAGTCAACAAGGTGTCGGTGCTTCACTCGGTGAAGATACTGTACAGGCCGGGTTGATAGCTATTCTAGTTGGTCTTGCTTTAGTCTTCATTTTTATGATCGTTGTTTACAAAGGCAGTGGGATATATGCAGATATCGCTTTGTTGTTTAACCTTATAATTTTACTAGCAGTATTATCGGCGTTCAATCTTACCTTGACCCTTACCAGTATAGCTGGTCTAGTGTTGACTGTAGGTATGGCTGTGGATGCCAACGTTATTATTTTAGAACGTATCAAAGAAGAATTAGCAGTCGGTAAAAGTGAAGCAGCCTCAGTTAAAGCCGGATTTGCAAAGGCTTTCTGGACAATTATGGATGCCAACGTAACTACTATTATTGCAGCTCTTATTCTCTCTCAACTTGGGTCTGGTTCAGTTAAGGGATTTGCTAATACGCTTGCAGTAGGTATTGTTAGTTCGATGTTTAACGCTTTGTTTGTCGTAAAGCTGATGTACGACGCAGCCCTCTCGCGGAAAAATCCTCGGCTGAGCATTAGCTGGAGGAGGAAGTAATTATGGCTAAGAAAATTTATCCTATCACGAAATTTCGTTTTGTTGCTGTCTCTGTTTCTGTCCTCCTATTAATAGTTGGGTTGGTTGCTTATATTGCACTTGGCGGTTTTAACTTAGGAATTGACTTTCAGAGTGGCTTTTCACAGCGTGTACAGATTGCCCCAGCGGCACTCGCGTTGAGTTATAGTGAAGCTGATACGGTAACTCTTAACGTTACCGGCGGAATGATCACGTTGGTCTATAGGGATGCCACAGGATCACGCTATTCGGAATTTAGTCCTGATACATACCCGACAATGGGTGACCTTGCTGCTGCAATTTCATCTACTGTTCCTGGTGTTAGTGCCAGTGCGATAAATCCTGGCTTAGCATCAGCTGGTTTGATCACTGGTTTCGGTTTGCCAACGTCTCTTTCTGAGACCCCTTTTGTTTTAAATAGTGCCAATATGAACACTTCCAATTTTATTACAATCGACGAGATGCGTGAGGCCCTTGGGGACTCAGCTCAAGTGCAGATTGTAGGTGAAGAGCACAAGCAAGTATTTCAGATTCGGTTAGCAAATGATGAAAATCTGGCCGAAGATGAAATTTCTGACTCTGTTGGAAATGCTTTACGTGCTAATTTTGGTGCTGACTCTGTGGTAATCTTGCAATCTGACTTTGTTGGTCCTAAATATTCTTCAACATTAATTTCAGGTTCAATTCTCATTGTAATCATTTCAATTGCACTGATCTTGCTCTATATTTGGTTCAGGTTTAAGCTTGCCTATGCAATAGCTGCTATTATTACATTGGTACATGATGCTTTTTTATTAATTGGTTTTATTGCTTTGGCACAGTTAGAAGTCTCCAGTACTACGATTGCAGCATTACTGACCATTATTGGATATTCACTAAACAACGTTATTGTTATTTTTGACCGAATTCGGGAAAACAGAACTATTTTGAAAGAGATTTCAATGATGCAACTCATCGACACAAGTGTTTCTCAATCTTTGTCTCGAACAATCTTTTCATCACTAACTACAGCTTTAGCTATTTTACCCCTAGCAATTCTTGCTTCGGGAGCTATTCAGTTGTTTGCGATTGAAATGGTGTTTGGTATTGTTGTGGGAGCCTTTTCAAGTAACTTCTTAGCTCCAGCTTTACTACTTTGGATTACTAAAAACAAGGAAACGGGTAAAGGTAAGGGAAAACTGGTAGAAGCTCCTAATAAACCTGTAGTTGAGGAAGTCGTCGAACCCCCAGTAGATAGCGGCTCTGATGTGAACGTCAAAATCCCTACTGTAGAACGGAAACTGAAGGGTAAACGTCAGCAGAAAAAATAGGATTATTGATGTAACGCATGTATTAAAGCCGCCTCGTGGGAAATCTACGTGGGCGGCTTAATTAGTTTGGAGGGTAAAGGTGATTGTTGTTCAGTCTCAAGTTATGGGTTATTGTAATGGGGTTGCCCGCGTGATTGAAATGGCAGAAGAGACTCTTCGTATTGCTCAAGCTAAAAACTTACCAGCCTACTCTATAGGCTGGTTTATTCATAATCCGACCGTTGTAGAGCGCTTTGAGAAAAAGGGGATGCAACATATAGAATCTCCAGATGAGGGTCCGCCAGGGGTGGCTTTGGTCCGCGCCCATGGGATCGGAGATCCGCTACGCGATGCATTTGAAAAGCAAGGATTTATATTGGTCGACGGCACCTGTGGGATTGTGGCTTACTCCCAGCGTATGATTCGGGGGGCGAGTTCTTCTAAACATATCGTTATTGTTGGGCTGAAGGGGCATAGTGAGGTCTTAGCGTTGTCCAATGTGTGGGATGCTGGAAAACAGATTATTCCTGTGCATGTCGTAGAGACATTAGCTGATATTGAAGCGTTGCCTAGTTTTGAGCGAGAAGAGATTATGCTCATGGTACAGACAACCTTCCCTCAAACACAGTATAATATGATGAGAGATGGATTGAGGACACGTTACCAAGAGCGGTTGAGTGTGGGAAATCGCCTGTGTCCTACAACCTTCCGTCGACATTTGGCTGTCATCGATATGTGCAAAAAGGTCGATGCAGTGATTGTTGTTGGTGGCAAGGCAAGTGCTAATACAACGTCTTTAGTGCACCTCGTAGAAACTAGAAAGTTGCCTGTTTGGCATGTTGAGTCAGCAGCTGAGCTACCCTTAGAAATCTACACCTATGCACGGGTAGGCGTAACTGCAGGAACGTCTACTCCTCCTGAGGATATTGAAACAGTTGTGGCTCTCCTAGAACGAGGGGGTTCTTAATGGGAAAAGATGAAAGGTTTTGCTCATCTGAAGAGTATTTAGAGCAGGCGCGGAGTAAGAAGGCCTTTATTTGTGATATGGATGGAGTTATTTATCATGGTAATCGCCTATTGCCTGGCGTGCGGGAATTTATTGAATGGCTGCAGACAGAGGATAAAAAATATCTTTTCCTGACCAATTCCAGTGAACGTTCGCAAGTAGAGCTCATGTTAAAAATGCGTCGATTAGGTATGGAAATAGATGCTAATCATTTTTATACATCGGCTTTGGCTACAGCTGGGTTTTTAGCCTCCCAAGTTCCGCATGGAACGGCATATGTGATTGGAGAAGCTGGCTTAATCAATGCCTTGTATGATGTCGGCTATTCAATGAATGATATAAATCCAGATTATGTTGTAGTTGGTGAATCAAAGACCTATAATTACGATACAGTAATTCGTGCCGTAAACCTTGTGATTAATGGTGCGCGACTCTTGGGAACTAATCCTGATACCACTGGGCCGACGGAGGATGGGATTGTACCCGCGACGGGGTCGTTGATACTTCCCATTTCCAAAACAGCAGGGGTAGAGCCCTATTTTATTGGTAAGCCAAATCCTGTTATGATGCGACAAGCTTTGAAGCGACTTGAATGTAAGCGTGAAGATACCGCCATAATAGGGGATCGGATGGATACAGATATTGTGAGTGGGATTGAGAGTGGTATTGATACAGTACTAGTGTTGTCAGGTGTTTCGGACAAAGAAACTCCGGCTCGGTTTGCGTATAGGCCAAGGTTGGTACTTGATTCTGTAGGAACTCTGGTGCCTAAGCAGTAGAGTGATGTGTGGGAGGTTGTAATGATTTCTATACCGACAATTAAACGGTTTCCTTCGTATCTTCGTCTTTTAAGACAGTATAAAGAAGAGGGTCAAAAATGGGTTTCTGCCACGAAATTGGCTGAGGAGTTAGGGTTGACTCCTATTCAAGTCCGTAAGGATATGGCTGGAACTGGAGTTGAAGGGCGTCCTAAGGTTGGGTTTAAAATTGATGCACTTATTGTCGCTATTGTGTGTAATCTGGGGTGGGATAATAGTACCGATGCTATCTTAATTGGGGCCGGTCACTTGGGAGTCGCCCTTTCCCGTTACGAAGGATTTGCAAGCTATGGGCTCAATATTGTGGCTATCTTTGATTCAGATCCTGATAAATACGGAAAATCTATCGGTAACACGACTATTTATCCTATGGATAAGTTACATCGCTATATCGTTGACAATGCTATTAATATTGCTGTAATTACCGTTCCGGCAGATGCTGCCCAGGAAGTTGCCGAAACTTTGGTCGAGTCTGGTATACGAGCTATTTGGAATTTTGCTCCCAAGGATTTGCGCCTCCCTCCTTCTATTGTGCTTGAAAGAACCGATTTAGCAACTAGCTTTGCTGTGTTGTCAGCTAAGTGTCGCCGTGTGTTAGATGATGGTGGGGATTGCCGAGATAATCTAGACATGTGAAGTTTGTAACATTAAAAAGCACAATCACGGCTATAGGACAGTGATAAGCAATAAAAAAAATATTAATCAAATGATTTAGTATATTAATTGACTCTTTCATGCTTTTTTACTATGCTTGCGGCATGGATAAAATAGTAGTAGAACTTTGTCTGGGTAGTTCATGTTTTGCGCGGGGTAATGCTGAGACTTTGGCATATCTTGAAACCTATATAGCGTCACATCACCAAGAAGAACGGATTGAGTTGTCGGGCCATTTATGTTTAGGTAATTGCTCGCAAGGACCAAATATTCGGATAGCAGGTGAGTTGTATACTGCACTACAACCTGAGATGGTGGTTTCTCTGGTCGAGAAGGCGTTAGCCATAGGAGAAAATATCCATGGCTAGCGTGAATCCTGGGTTCTATCCTATATATACTGAACTCACTGAATGTCGCGACTGTTATAAATGTGTGCGGGCATGTCCAGTGAAATCTATCCAAGTTAAAAATGGTCATGCTGTTGTTGTTCGTGACCGCTGTGTATCTTGTGGGAGATGTGTCGATACTTGTCCCTCGCATGCTAAAAAGATACGCAATGATGTAGCTCAGACAAAACAACTCATTACATCCAGAAAACGTGTTATTGTCTCTCTTGCACCTTCGTATGCCTCCGAATTTAGCGAAACCCCAGAAGCAGTTCTGGTTGCGCTACGGATGCTTGGGTTTTCTGATATTTCTGAGACTGCCATTGGAGCAGCTTTAGTTTCAGCGGCTATTGATTCATATTTAAATCACCATGACAATGTATGTTCGTGGATCTCAACGGCATGTCCCTCAGTTGTGGAATTAATCTATCGTTATCAACCTTCTCTCATTGACCAACTCTCTCCCATTCCGTCTCCCTTGCAATGTCACAGTGCTTATCTCCGTTATTTGTATGGATCGGAGATCGGGGTTGTTTTTATTGGTCCTTGTATAGCTAAAAAAGTTGAAGCAGACCAGACTCCTGGATTTCCAGATGTAGCTTTGACTTTTAGGGAGTTGCGTTCGTGGTTTAGCGAAGAGGGAATTGATCTCAATGATTTACAAAAATCTGGTCTTTCCGCGGAGGCTGTAGGAGAGATGATTCCGGCTGCTGCCGGAGAGAGTACATTGTATCCCATCGAAGGTGGGATGGTAGCTTCTTTTGCTTTAGGAAAGGATGTATTCCAAGATCGAGCTGTGTCGGTTTCGGGCGTTGACCATGTCATGGAAACCTTGCACGACCTACACACCATTCAAAATGAAGAGGGGACCCCTTTTCTAGAGCTACTGAGTTGTGAAGGGGGTTGCATAAATGGGCCGGGGAAATCTAGTTTTAGATCTTCGGCAGTGAGTAAGGCTAATGCAGCCCGTTTTACAAAGTCACGCATTACTTCCAAGCAGCCACTTTTTGAACCACCTACTGATTTTGTCCACCTCATGTTAGAGCGAGGGTATAATATACTGGCAGTTCCTTTTTCCCACGAGTTTCTACCTGAAATTCAGAAAGTAGAGCGTTCCTTTTCAAATGAGGCAATTGCCAAGGCTTTGTTAGAGTTAGGGAAAACAGAACCAAGTGATGAATTGAATTGCGGAGGATGTGGCTATAACTCTTGTCACGATATGGCTATTGCCTATTTAGATGGTATGGCTGAACCCGAAATGTGTGTCACTAAAATGCGTAAGCTAGCTCAGAGTAAGATTGATGTGTTATTACGGACCCTTCCGATGGGAGTTGTGATTGTTGATAGAAACTTGGATATTGTTGATTGTAACAGCGCTTTTTTGACATTGTTTGCCGATTTGGAGAGTGACCTTGGTTCGGTCGCAGTCGATAGGGTTGCTGGATTACCATTGCATCGATTTGTCCCATTTTACAATCAATTTTTGCAACAATTCGATGCTGGGATGAAAACAGATCAGTATCGTCTTCAGTATAAGAACAAATTTTTGAAGGTGCTATTCTTTACAATTGAGAACCATCGCCTAGTAGGGGCAATGTTTCAAGATATCACCACTCCTACAATCAGACGTGAAACTGTTGTAAAAAAAGCTGATGCGGTTATTCAAAAAAGTCTTGAGACAGTGCAGCAAATAGCTTCATTGTTGGGTGAGAATGCAGCTGAGACTGAAATAATGTTGAACTCGCTCATTGATGCCTTTCAAGTTCCAAATGGTGAAGACCCTGATGGATTTTTACCAGATAGTGATCAGAGGGCATTGTTGTGAATGAAATTTTTATTGATGTTGATTATAACCAAATCTATAAAGCTGGCCAAAAGATAGGCGGGGATGTCTTTTTGCAATCCAGAGATCCTGTATCACAACAAATTGTGTGTACGTTATCGGATGGGTTGGGTAGTGGCGTAAAGGCTAACGTCTTGGCTAACCTAACGGCCAATATGGCGCATAAGCTTTCGTTTAGCCCGATGCACCTAACCAAATCAGCAAAAATTATCATGAATACCCTCCCTGTCTGTAGCGAACGCAAGATTAGCTATTCTACCTTTACGATTGCTGATATACGGGTGAACCAAGATAAGAGAGTAACAGTGCAACTGGTTGAATATGATAATCCTCGGGTTCTTCATTTTTCCCACAGTGATGTAATTGATATTGTTGCCCAAGAAGTTGAGTTACAGCGTGAAGGGGCCTTCAAACATGAAATTATTAGGCAATCGACTTTTAGTATGGCTCAAGGGGAGCGTTTGATTATTTTTACCGATGGGGTAACCCAATCGGGGATGGGGAGAAGCCTTCCTTTAGGGTGGAGACAATCAGGTGTCGTTCAGTTTGTCACTACCATTCTACAGAAAGATCCCCATATTTCATCGCGTGAGTTAGCTGCTGCAATTACTCAGAAAGCCTCTGCTTTAGATGGCATGGCAGCTAAAGATGATATTACTTGTGCAGTAGTCTATGTTCGAAAGCCCCGTAAGACATTGATTGTCACTGGTCCTCCTTTCACGAAAGAGCGTGATGAACAGCTAGGTGAACGGATGCGAAATTTCGATGGTAAAAAAATAGTTTCAGGAGGAACTACGGCCCAAATTGTGGCTAGATTGTTCAAGACTAAAGTCAAAGTCGATTTATCATGTTGGTCTCCCAAGGTGCCGCCTGCGTCTAAGATGGAAGGGATCGATCTTGTGACTGAGGGGATGTTGACCTTAGGAAAGGTGGCTACGGCATTAGAGAGTAAGACCTCAATCTATACCATGCCAGATGATGCAGTGCGGCGTTTTGTCATGTTGTTGCTCGATAGCGATCATGTTTCCTTCATCGTCGGTACTAAAATAAATGAAGCACATCAGGATCCTAGTATCCCGGTGGAAATTGGAATTAGGCGTACTATTGTAGGGCGTATTCGCCAAGCTTTAGAACAGAATTATTTAAAAGAAACGGTATTGGAATATATCTAAGGAGATCTGCAATGGAACTCAATAAAATTATGGTTAAAATCTGTGTGGGTACAGCTTGTTTTGTCCAAGGTGGTGCTGATTTACTACTCTACGAAGACTTTCTGGACCGTGATTTACTTGGGGTGTGTACAATTGAGGGGACCTCTTGTCTTAAATGCTGTAAGTCGGACGATCAGCAATGGCGAGCTCCCTTCGTTGAAATTAATGGGGTAGTACATTCAGAAGTAACACAAAAGCGATTAGTAGAACTCCTCAGAGAGGCTCAATATGCTTGAACTTAATAACCAGTATACATTAATGAAACGGCGGATAGATGCTGAAGTTTTACGAGCTTTATTTGCTGGTAATCTTAAGCAAGTTGTTGATGCGATACCCATCAGAGTAATACCACGGGAACGAGAGGCTAATCGGTGCTGTATTTATAAAGAGCGGGCAATGGTTCGTTATAGGATAATGGCTCTGCTAGGGGTTGACATCGACCACGATGATGATGAATGTAGGTTGTTGAAAGAGTATGTAGAAAAGGCCTTAGCAGCTCCTCCTGTCGCTCTCCCTACCTTAACCACCATCATCCCTGGTTGTAGTGGATGCCCTGATGAACAGTATCGGATTACTGAATCTTGCCGGGGATGTTTTGCCCGTCCTTGTGCGGTCAATTGTCCCAAAGATGCGATTGCTTTCATTAATGGGCGTGCTCAAATTATTGAAGAGCGTTGTATTACATGTGGTAAATGTTTGGATGTGTGTCCCTTTAATTCTGTAATTCATATTCAGGTGCCATGTGAGGCAGCTTGTCCGGTTGGTGCCGTCTCGAAAAACGACCAAGGCTATGTCGAAATCGATCGTGATTTGTGTATCAATTGTGGGCATTGTGCGCAATCTTGCCCTTTTGGGGCAATTGCTGAACGGAGCTCACTAGTTCATGTTGCCCAATTATTACAGGAGAAAGAGGAGGTGATAGCTCTTATAGCTCCTGCTATTGAGGGGCAATTTCCTGGTAGTTTGAGTCAGATCATTGCGGGATTAAAAGCACTGGGGTTTTCTGATGTCATCGAAGTTGCCGAAGGAGCTCATGTTACGGCTCTCCATGAAGCTCAGGAGGTACAACAGCGAATTACAGAAAAGGAAGGGTTTATGACAACGAGTTGTTGTCCTGCTTATATGGAGTTAGTGGATAAGCATGTGCTAAGTTTAACCGAACGGCGTTCTTCTGCCCTTTCTCCCATGGCTTACACGGCACAAAATGCTATCAAGCGTAACCCTTTGGCAAAATTAGTTTTTATTGGACCTTGTATTGCCAAGAAAGTTGAAGCTTTAGACATACCGAGTATTTATACTGTCATTACATTTGCTGAACTGGCGGCATTGTTTATTGCTCGCGAAGTGGATGTTAATCAGCAGCCCGACACGCTTCTTACCCATACTGATGTGTTTGAAGATTGTAGAGGGTTTGCCTCTACTGGGGGAGTTGCCCAGGCAGTCTTGCACAGATCTGAGCAATCTGTAAAAATTTTGCCAATAGATGGGATCGATAAGAAGACTGTCCGTCTGATGCGAACATGGGAGAGGCGTCCCCCTGAGGCCGATCTCGTAGAGGTTATGTGTTGTGAGGGTGGTTGTCTTTCTGGTCCCGGTATTCTGGTGAACCCTAAGATTGCCAAGCGATTGCGCCAAGGGACAAATGTTGTTAGGGTAGGAGCGTTGAAAGGAGATTTGAAAAAACATGCCTAAAGAAAGCTCCAAACCGGAATATAGTGAAATCTTGAGTCAGCTTGAGGCCTTAATTGCGCCTAGGGCTACCACCTTAACCAGATGGTATAGTGGACTTGCCAATACGAGTGCGTTACTCGCTTTACACCTTGAGGGGCTTAATTGGATCGGGTTTTATATAGTTGATACAGAAGACCAGCTGGTACTTGGTCCATTTCAAGGAGGTCCAGCTTGCTCTCCAATTGACTATGGGAAAGGTGTTTGTGGTACGGCATGGAAAGAAGAACGCACTATCGTTGTTCCAAATGTGCATGATTTTAAAGGACATATAGCCTGTGATGTGCTAAGTCAAAGTGAAGTTGTTGTGCCACTCTTTGTAGGTACAAAGGTGGTTGCTCTCCTCGATGTAGATAGCCCTATATTAAATCGATTTACTCCTCAGGATGTTGAATTTTTGGAAAAAGTTGGCAAGATAGTGAGCTCTCTCTATCCTCATGAAAGCTAAGCTAAATATCTTGACATTATTACGTTTCATACGCACTATTGTTTCAGTGGCAATGACGGAGACGAGTAACTGGTTGTATTTGTCTGTGAGAGGATGTCCTTCCATAGTATATGGTCGGGTGTGAGGCATCTGGCAGATTCTAGCGAAAACCCCTCCTGAGCTGCAAGCCGAATTAAGAGTAAGCTTGCCGTTTTCCCAGCGTATAGGGAGTAAATGAGAGCTTGCGACAGTAGTTTTAACTGTTGCAGGAAGTAAGGTGGAACCGCGGAAACATGACCTCCATGTTCTCGTCCTTACCAATTCCCGTAAGTAAACTGCGGGAAGGGGAGGAAGAGAGTGTGGAGGATTTTTATTATGTGTTACGAGCACAAAGGAGTTAACTATAATGGCAGAGAAAGAGCAGAAAGATGATCGCCTAGAGAGAGTACGTCACTCAATGTCTCACGTCATGGCGGAAGCTGTATTACAGATGTTTCCTACGGCACAAATTGCGATAGGACCTGCAATCGAAAATGGATTTTATTATGATTTTGATCTCCCCAGAACATTAACTATAGACGATTTAGACGAAATTAGTACGCGAATGAAACAAATTATTCAAGAAGATAAGGAGTTCAAGCGTAGCGTAGTTTCGCGCGAGGAGGCTAAACAGCTGTTTGCTGATCAAGTCTATAAGCAAGAATTAATCGATGCAATTCCAGAAGGTGAGGATGTTTCACTCTACAATCAAGGAGGATTTACTGATCTTTGTCGTGGTCCCCATGTAAATTCAACCAAAGAGTTACATCCTAATGCATTTAAGTTATTAAATACTGCTGGAGCATATTGGAGAGGAAAAGAGACCAATCCTATGCTTACCCGAATATATGCTACGGCTTGGACAAATCCTAAAGAATTACGTCTTTATTTACAAAAACTTGAGGAAATTGAAAAGCGAGATCATCGAAAAATTGGTAAAGAACTTGATCTATTCAGTTTTCACGAAGAAGCTGGTGCAGGGTTAGTCTATTGGCATCCTCGAGGTGCTCGGATTCGAATGGCAGTCGAAGATTTTTGGAAAGCTCAACACTACGCTAATGGCTATGAGATGGTGTATACACCACATGTTGGCAAGGCTTGGCTATGGGAAACTTCAGGGCATCTCGATTTCTATAAGGAGAGTATGTATTCACCCATGGAGATGGATAAAGCCGATTATTACGCCAAGCCGATGAATTGTCCTTTCCATATTATGATTTATCGTAATTCAAAGCACTCGTATCGGGATTTGCCGTTTAGGTGGGCTGAATTAGGGACGGTATACCGCTACGAGAAGGCAGGAGCCTTGCATGGGTTGTTGCGGGTTCGTGGATTCACACAGGATGATGCCCATATCTTTTGTACTCCAGGTCAAATGGAAGAAGAGATTCGTGAAGTATTAAGATTTTCTTTGTTTATGCTTAGATCTTTTGGATTTGAAGAAATTGCAGCTTATGTTTCTACGCGACCTGAGAAAAGTGTAGGTGAGGTAGAACGATGGGACGCTGCTACTGAGTCACTCAGAAAAGCGATAGAGGCTGAGGGTTTAGAGTATGGTGTGGATGAGGGAGGCGGTGCCTTCTATGGACCAAAGATTGATTTAAAGATTAAAGATGCGATTGGCCGTGAGTGGCAATTGTCGACTATTCAGTTTGATTTTAATGAACCAGAACGTTTTAATATGACCTTTGTTGATTCGGATGGAGTTGAAAAACGTCCGTATATGATTCACCGTGCGCTACTAGGTTCCATTGAGCGTTTCTTTGGGGTGTTAGTTGAGCATTATGCAGGGGCTTTCCCGCTGTGGTTGGCGCCAGAACAGGTTTGTGTTATCCCCGTATCAGAGATCTTTAATAATTACGCTAAAAAAGTTCTCGATACTTTGAAAGCAGCGGGAATCAGAGCCTATATAGATGATAGCGATGATCGCATGAATGCTAAGATTCGCAATGCTCAAAAACTAAAGGTTCCTCATATGTTAGTATTAGGTGAGCGAGAAGAGGAAGCTAGTGCTGTCTCAGTACGTTACCGTGATGGAAAACAGGAACATGGGATTGAGCTACATTCCTACCTACAGTTACTACAAGAGCGAATTTCTTCAAAAGACTTAGTGTAAGCGGGGTTGAGGATGAAACAAGATATCGCGCTACGAAGACTCGAAGCTATTGATAAAGAGTTGGTGCTACTTTCTCACATTGCGGGTGTATTAGCTTGGGATCAGGAGAGTGTACCGCGTGCAGGTGTAGAAGAGCGAGCTTTACAAATGGGATTGCTGGATCGTAAAATGCATGATCTTGTGGCCTCCGATGAGATGGGCGAGCTGTTAGTTGACCTAGGAGCCTCCGAGGAAAATGAAGAAGGTGCTTCTGGTGATGATCGGAGTCGGGGAATTGTTCGGAATTATTTTCGCCTGTGGCAGCGAGAGAGAAAACTTGATGCATCCTTTGTTCAGGAATTTTCAGAAACTACGGGGAGAGCCCACCAAGTGTGGGTGCGGTCAAGAAAGGAGAATGATTTCTCTCTCTTTGAGCCGGTTCTTACCCGTATTATAGGTTTAGTGCAACAAAAAGCAGAGGCTTTTGGGTATCGTGAAGACCCTTACGATGCTCTGTTAGATGTTTTTGAGCCAGGTGTAACCACAGCAGAAGTTGAACAGGTTTTTGGGACGATGCGTGGGGATTTATTGGAAATTCTACAGCAGTTACATGAAAAAGATCATGTGGAGGATACGTTCCTCTATAGTTCGTATGCGCAAGATAAACAGGAACTCTTTGCCCGAGAAGTACTCGATGCGATGGGCTTTGATTGGAATCGAGGTGCTACAGGGCTTGCTACCCACCCGTATACAATTAGCTTGGGTAGTGATGATATTAGAATTACGACTCGTTATACTGAGGCGAGTGTCATCAGTCCTCTTTTCTCAACCATCCATGAAGGTGGGCATGCGCTGTATGAAATGGGTGCTTCAAATAAAAATACACGCTATACTTGTTTGGCTAGTGGAGCATCGTTAGCATTTCATGAGAGCCAAAGCCGATTATGGGAAAATATGATTGGGCGTAGCATGGGCTTCTGGAACCATTTTTTTCCCCGGTTTAAAGAGTTGTTTCCCCACCAGCTAGCTCATGTTGGCCTAGAGGATTTTGTTGCGGCTGTAAATAAGGTTGAGCCAACCAATATTCGCGTCGATGCCGATGAGGTCACCTATGGGATGCACATCATTTTGCGATTTGAGCTGGAGCGTGAGTTGTTAGCCGGCCGTCTCGCTGTCCACGACCTTCCGAGTGCTTGGAATGCTAAAATGGAGTCATTACTTGGAATCCGTGTAGAGAACGATCGCCTAGGCGTACTGCAAGATGTTCATTGGGCAATGGGTGAGTTGGGATATTTTCCTACATATGCTTTAGGTAATTTATATGCAGCTCAAATTATGCATACGCTGCAGAAAGAGATCAATATAGATGGGGTTCTGGTGACAGGAGATTTTTCACCGATACGAAACTGGTTAGAGACTCATGTTTTGCAATATGGGGCAATGTATGCACCAAAAGATCTTTTACAGAGAGTTACCGGTGCTCCTCTGGATGCAAGTTACTTTAGTGAGTATCTTAGAAATAAATATTTGGAGAACAGGTAATATGAATATACCGAATAAGCTTACTGTTTTACGTTTAATTATGGCTCCGTTGTTTTTTGTGGCATTTCATTTACCGATCTGGTTTGGTAATGGCCTTGCTTTATGGTCTGTGATATTGCTGGTAGGTATCTATATATTATCAGAGTTATCAGACTTATTTGACGGTCTCATTGCCCGTAAATATCATATGGTAACAGACCTCGGCAAGGTTATGGATCCTTTTGCCGATACGTTGAGTCGTCTAACCTATTTTGTCTGTTTTGTGGGAGTGGGACTTATGCCAGCTTGGGCTTTTGTGATTATCATGTGGCGAGAGTTCTCAATTGTATTTTTACGGATGCTCATGATGGGTAAGGGAACGGCGGTGGCAGCTAATATTTGGGGGAAGTCCAAAGCTGTGTTATACGCCGCAACCGGTTTAGCAGGAATTCTGTATGTAGCTTCAGATCGATTATTTGCTGATACGTTGTGGAAAATGTGGGCCGATCCTATTCTATTAGTTCTTTTTGTTTTAGCCGTGATTGCCTCTGTAGCCTCATTTTTAACCTATATTTCGGCTATTTTAAAGGATGGAGGCTTGTCACACCTAACGCGGTGACCGTTTTTTTGGTTATTTACCACTAATTCGTAAGTTTTTTGCTAAACCCCCTAGACGATGTTTCATAAAACGGGTAATATCCACTTCGTTGCTCAGGCAAAAACCTGAAGAAGGGAACTTCTAAAGGGGACGGAATGAAAATTATAAATAGTGGTAAATGAGTATTGACACTATGATTTAAAAACTGTTATAACGGCTGAGCGCTCCAAAGTGTTTGCTTTGGAATGCGAACTTGAGAAATTTGATTTTTGACAGAGATATAAGAGAAGAGAAGGAAGGATATGCACTAAGACGATTACCAGCAATGGTCGTTGGTCTAAGTGCTAACAACGAAAGTTGTTTAGGAAGTGTAAGGGCTTCCAAGTCAATTCACTAACGAAAGTGAAAGCTAACGTTTTTAGGTATGTACTGGAGAGTACATGCCGCGAGGTGACAGGGGAAGACTTGAAGTATAATAAATCTCCGGCGCTAGTCGTCGGAATTATATAACGGAGAGTTTGATCCTGGCTCAGAACGAACGCTGGCGGCGCGTTTTAAACATGCAAGTCGCACGGTAAGGGACATTTATGTCCCCTAGAGTGGCGGACGGGTGAGTAACACGTGGACAATCTACCCTTTGGTTGGGGATAGCCTCTGGAAACATGGGATAATACCGAATACGACCGATTTTACATAAGTAGAGTTGAGGAAAGGCGCTAAGGCGCCGCCGAAGGATGAGTTCGCGGTCCATTAGCTAGTTGGTGAGGTAACAGCTCACCAAGGCGATGATGGATAGCCGGCCTGAGAGGGCGATCGGCCACATTGGGACTGAGACACGGCCCAGACTCCTACGGGAGGCAGCAGTT
>CAZGDR010000028.1:9446-25930 GCA_964524755.1 uncultured Spirochaetaceae bacterium | reverse complement strand
CATCCTAACAAAAAAGGGATGCACCTCATCGCAGAGTATGTCTATGATCACTACGCTAACATAGTTGGATTATAGGAAACTGACTTTACGTTCTTTTTGGGGTAGCTCTAGTGAGACATTGTAGCCATGTGCATGTTTTTGTATGCTACAACCACTAATTTCAACTCCACACTTGTCAGCAAAAGCAAAACTTTCCCATTGCCCTTGATTCACTTCATGAGGTTGATGAGCATCACTGTTAGTTGTTACCTGCACTGGGTAAGTTGCGGCCAACTCCCAGAACTCTCGTAAAGGATATTGGCGTCTTCTACCGGTCGGAGTTTCGATCATGGATTTACGTAATCCATTTCCATTAATCTCCAGTGGCACGTTGTAAGCAACTGCACATTCAATGATTTCCTTTGAACAGGCGATAGCCTCTGCATCCCACACGTGGTAAAAACTAGCAAAGAGATCCGGATGTACACCAAACAAGAATAACCCAGAAGACAACCCCCCTGTATACAAATCGGTGTACTCATGTAGCAATCGCTTATCTTGGGGGAGGTGTTTCATATACACATCTCTTCCAGAGGCATCAGGCAACGAATGAACGCCGAAACAGAGGTAATCAACTCTATTTTCTTCTAAGATATATTCACGATACCAGGTCGCATATTCAGGATAATAATCACATTCAAGTCCAACTAAGATTTGAATTGCATCGACAGATTGTTGTAACTGCCTACATTCTTCAAGATAGGGATCAAGTAAATCAAATTCCATTCTGCTGGTTGGCCAGCGATGATCAGGCAAAGGACAGTGTTCGCTAAATCCAAGCAAATCTAAGCCCTGCGTTTCAGCTGCTGTTACATATTCAGCAAGCTCTCCAGTTCCATGCCCACAATACCATGAGTGGGTGTGAAGATTCACACGCTCAGGTAAAAAACTTTGTACCATTAATAAAAACACTCCAAACAATTATAATTATACGAAAGGCCCGTCTTAAACCTATAGAAACGCGGTCAATCGTTAATTTTAATATACTTCTATTATCGTCTATTTCCAACTTATATGCCAGAGCAACCAGAATATCGATTAACATTGAGGCTTGGAGACACCTGCTCATACCTCTTTTGTGATTAAAACATCTCTTTACGTCAGTACATAAGGTAGAGTTATAACAGCTTTTTAAAGCTTTAATATTGACTTTCTACAGGAGGAGCAATGAACGGACTACATTGGATTGTTTTAGCTACATACAATCCTATTACTATAAAAATGCTAGTGAGGATAAATACTAGATTAAAGCCCAACAGACCAACCATGTAACCAGCCAGTAATGGGTAAAGAACTTGCATAATAGAACCCGCACCTGAAAGACCAGTGTAGATAGCCCGATTATCATCGGTTGAAATTTCAAGTAGAACCCCAGGCGCAACAACTTGACCTATAGAGTGCCCAATCCCACCCAAAAGGAATACTAACGCATACCAGCGGGGAACAGCTGGGACAAGTAATGCCGTAATCGGCGTAATAGCACTAATTATTACATACAAATAGACCATGAAACGATAACGCGAACTTTTTGAAAAGAGATTCAAACCTATCATAGCGAGAAGACCACCAGCCATCTGCACTAACAAAAATGTACCAGTAAGACTCCCATCCACTACGAAATTTTGGCGAGCAAATAAAATAAAAAAAGGGATTGTAGTCTTTATAACTCCCGTAGTATTCATCAGCAATAAATACTTCCTAAAATTAGGATCGCTCTTTAGTACCGCAGAGAACTCCTTTATTTTTTCTTTTAATTTTGTTTTTGCAGGGGCAATTGTTGCGGGCTCTTTGATCAGCCAAAACCCAGTCGTCCCTAGCAATAAAAGCAACCCAGCCAGCAAAAACAAGAGGCTATAGTTTTTCGGATAGTTTAGACGAGATAGGATAACCTTAACCAACAGGGCTGATACAATTACCCCAATACTAGAGATTAACTGCTTGACCATCAGCAATCTCTTTCTACGCGAAGGAGCGATAACTTTACCCATGATATCGGTATATGAAATATTAGCATAAGCACCACTGAACGAAAAAATGGTCATGATCAGCATAATGGCCCAGACTTTCCATGCAGCCTCACCACCAAGATCATTTAAGAATAAAGCAAGGATCACTAATGCCGCAACCCTAATATAAATACCAACCAACAACGCTGGTTTCTTTTTTCTCAACGGTACAATCATCCCCGCAAATACCAATTGCATAAACTTTGTCCCTCCCACCATAATGGCAGAAAGGATACCCATATGCATCGCTGTCCCACCCAATTCTGCAAGCATATTGGGAACAACTGTATTTATATCTATAAAGTTAAGGGTAAGGGCCAGAAAAAGAGCATGAATGAGAAATGCGGTAAAATTTATCTTTTGGTTTTGTTGTTCATCCATAGCCTCTCGTATACCTCCCTGCCATAATACTCCCCGCTATAGATAAGAACAAGAGGCATCCGGCAGGAAGAGGCGTTGCCCCTTCCCTACCAGATGCGATTATTACGCTTCGCGGGCGTGCTTTAACGCCCTAGTCCACCATGCTAGATTATCAAGCATGTCTTTGATGAGTGGTGCAAGATAAGGAAAATCCTTAATCTGTTTCTTACCTTCCATGACTGAGAAAAAATCAGAGCCTTGAAGATGGGTGGCGATCCTAAGTGGAGCCATCTGTAACTCAAGACAAATCTGTCTGAGTTGCTGAACAGCTCGGGACCCACCAAGAGAACCATACGCAAAGAATGCGGCAGGCTTCCTTATCCACTCTAAATAAGCATAATCAAGAGCATTCTTTAATACTCCTGGTATGCTATTGTTGTACTCTGCTGTTACAAAGATGAACCCATCAAACTCAGCAAGTTTTTTCTGCCATTTGCGGGCAATGGGATCTGTAGTAGGAACAGCACTTATATGTCCTAGCTCGTTAAAAAACGGCATGGGATAATTACGTAAATCGACTACTTCAAAAGAGAGATCTTCTCTTTCAGAAGCAATCTTCATCAGATAGTCAGCGGCTTGCTCGCCGAGGCGGGCTTCGCGGGTGCTACTGATGATAATTCCAATCCTTGGGTTACTCATATTGTACACTCCTTTGGAATAACTAGTGATGACTCAAATGTACTGATAATAAAATAGAGTGTCAACAACTGATATATTAGTATCTATATGAAAATATCTATATGTACATCTACATCCTAACATAACCGTTCCCGTACCCTATAAAGGGAGGGACCCCCTTTATAGGGAGCCCTCTCGTCGATAATTGGTTCGAAATCTAATCAGATTAAGCCTGTTCACATTCTGCACAAGTAACATTTACACTACTACCAAATCACTTGGTTCCTGATTTTCTTTTTGTTACAGGGTGATCTGGCAAATAGGAACCTGCCGGAGATTTAAAAACAATCGCTAGACGGTTCCAAGAGTTGATTGCATCTATAGCTAGCGTCAAATCCACCATCTCCTTATCAGTAAAATGAGCCTTGACCCGATCATAAATTTCGTCCAAATTTTGATATTCACTAATTTTTGTAATGACCTCTGACCATTCGATCGCTGCACGTTCACGGGCACTATAATAGGGTGCTTCTCTCCACGTGCTCACCGCATAAAGGCGTTGCTCACTCTCGCCCTGATCACGAGCATCCTTGGTATGCATATCCAGACAAAACGCACAGCCATTAATTTGTGAAGCTCGTATCTTCACCAATTCTACAAGCAGTGGTTCTAGAGTCGTTCCTACTATGTACTTCTCTAGTCCACCCAAAAATCCAGTGCCCTCAGGGGCAATTTCTGTATATCGTATACGACGACGGTTCGTTTTTGTTTTTTCCATATTGCTTACTCCTCCTATATGGTTTTTTGAAATACGGTTGAAAACGGATAGCCAGAAAGATCTTGTCGCATTTTAATCGGAGTTCTACCGGCTAAGCTCGAAGCGCTGTCCTTGAGATACTCTCCTGTTGCCGATCGATAGTCGGGCAGGATTTCCGCCACAGGTACAGCGCTGTGAGCATAGTCCCACAAGGAAGAATCTAACAATTGTTGGCCAAATAAAATGAGATCAATATCTATTGTGCGAGGAGCGTTTCTATCCCTCGTGCGAATACGGCCCATTCGAGCCTCCACAGGACGCAATACTTGTTCCTTGAGAGTAACGGCTCCTAATGCAGTCGTCGCTAACACCGCTGCATTGAGAAAATTAGGACCGTTAGATCCTATTGCTCTTGATTCCCAGACCGAAGAAGTTTGCATCATAGTCACATGCTGGCACAAGAATGTGATAGCTTGGCGGAGGTTTATCTCCGGTGCAATATTAGATCCTAGAAGTAAGCAGATACGGTGCTGAGACGGTTTCATAGTAAATCCTCTCTCGTTCGTTCGATTTCAACGCCTACAGAACTGGAGAAGCGCACAGCTCCAGGCTTTTCAAGTCGAATACGGACTTTATGCACGCCTCTTTCCTCAAGGCATAAATACGCTAAGTCCGTCGCCAATGCCTCTACTGTGTATCTTTGGGCACTTTCGGCATGTTGTAACAATTTTTTAGCTACTGTCCGATAATTTACGCTATCTTGAACACTGTCGCTCAATCCGGCGTCATGCAAATCAGTAAATAACACGACATTGATTAGAATCTCCTGTGGCTTTTCACGTTCCCAAGCATTGAGTCCAATAATTCCACGGGCAACTAGATTTTTTATAAAAACTTGGTCCATCATGCCTCCTTCTCTACAGTAGATGTCGACCACCATCGACGTAGATAATCTCACCAGTTATAGAGGTCGGCCCAGTTAACAAAAAGAGCAGGGCTTGATTGATTTCTCCCAGAGTTGCCCAACGCCCAGAAGGAATTTTCTTGATTAAATTTTTATCTAAGTTACCGTCAATCGGAGGTAATACTGCCCCCAGTGCTAGCCCATTTACTGTTATGTGGGGAGCTAATGCACTCGCGAGAGATTGAGTCAAAGATGCTAAGGCTGATTTACTGATGCTATAAGGGAGGTGGTCTGCACTAGGTCGCATCACGCGCCAATCTAGTAGGTTAATAATGCGTCCCTGCTCACGAGGTGATAGGGCCCGTGCAAAAGCCTGACTGAGCAGAAACGGCGCGGTCAGATTGATCATTAGGTGTCGATTCCAATCCTCGAGGCTGGAATTTTCCCAATTCAACTTTTCAAAAATTGAGGCATTGTTGATCAGACCAACTAGTGAGCCGTATTCCAGAACATGAGACACTAAATTACTAGCCTGCTCTGGTTGTGCCAGATCTGCTTGCACCATAATGGCTTTTCTTCCCAGTGCCTCAATCTCGGCACAAATACTTTCGGCCTCTGCTTGAGACTCCCAATAGTGGACCGCAACATCAGATCCTGAGCGGGCAACAGCTAGTGCAATTGAACGTCCGATGCGGCGAGCACCTCCAGTGACTAGAACAAATTTATTTTCTTTCATAGTGCTGTAATCCACTGGCCATAAAAAATTCTGAACGCAAGGCTGCATCTTCACTATAAAGACCACGCCAAACGGTAGTTCGAGTCATCGGCATTATCTCGCGAACACCACGTAGCTCCATACACGTATGGTGAGCTTCTATATAAATCGCAATTCCATCAGGATGAACCATTTCAGCTAACATATCGGCAATTTCTTGACCAATCCGTTCTTGCACAGCAAATCGTTTAGAAAAAAGCCGTACTAATCTCGTCAGTTTGGAAATCCCAATAATACTTTCATTAGCAATGTAGCCTATATAAACCTTTCCATAAAAAGGGAGAACATGATGTTCACATAAGGAAAAGAAAGGAATCGGTCCTTGGATTATCTGACTATACTTACAATCGGATGGATTGTGGCATTCTGTACTAAAAGCTTTGACCAACTTTGGATCACCATCGTAACCTTCTGTGATATCAAATAGTGCTTTAATAAAGCGTTTAGGTGTATCTTCTGTGGACGGGGTATCAATATCTAGCCCAAGCGCAGTAAAAATTTCAGCAACATACCCTTCGAATTGGGCAAACTGTTCATCCGAAATATTGCGTTCTCGTAGTTTCATCGCTACGCGGTGTTCAGGAACATCTAGTTCTTCACGTTTCTTCATACTATATTTTTCCTATGACCTTTCAAAAGCTCTCCCTGCATGGAGGCAAATCTGGTATTAAAATTCAGTGTCATCACGCTTACGGAGTTTATTAGCTTGAAAGCTAAATATTTTTATACTCGTCGTACACTTTTTCACTCTTGTTTCACTTCCCCCTACTATAGCCTGCCACTGAGCTCTGTTAATTTAAATGGGCCGGGTTCAACTAAGAGGGCTCGGGCAGCGGGAACGGTATCCCAGACATTCCACAATAAAACACCGCGGATCTGCCCTTTCTCTACATAGTAGATGACCCCTTTCTTAAATGGATCTTGCCAGTCACATACAATTTCTAGCTTGCTATTCAATTCTCCTACAGCCTCATACCCCAATTCAAAAAGATCTGAATAGAACATTGGTACATGAGTGTAGGATTCATTCGCACCAGCCATGTTACGACCTGCTTGTCTTCCCATTTCAACCGCATTGTCTTCATGTTCCACGCGTACCCGTTTGCCAAGAGCGGCATGAAAGAAATTTGCCGTGTCACCAGCTGCATAGATGTCTTGAATTGAAGTATGTAAATAATTATTAACGGTGATTCCGTTATCGATGTGTAAGCCAGCTTGCTGGGCAAGTTCAGTGTTGGGGTGTATACCAATACCTGCTACGACACCATCCACTTCAAAAACTCGTCCTGATTTAGCATGAACTGTATATTTCGTCCCGTTTTGTTCAAGGCTAACTACCGAATCTTCGCTTACAACCTCAACTCCCTTTTCTCGATAATAGTCACTGATGAAGCGAGACAGATCCTCAGGATAGGCTCTTGCACCGATACTGGGTTCGGGAAAGATCATGGTGACTTTCTTACCCACCATGGTCAACGCTGCTGCAATCTCGCTTCCGATAAAGCCACCACCAATTACAAGAAAAGTTTCCCCGTGTTCACTGAGGGCTCTCAGACGTTGATAATCCTGATAGCCTCGGTAATAAATAATCTTATCTTTACCGAAGGGAAGATGGTTTGGGGTACCACCTGTGGCAAGCAGTAATTTGTCATACGTGTATACACTTCCCTTTTCATCTTGAATGGATTTACTCTGAGGGTTGAGTTGGATGACCTTACGCCCCAAGAGCAACTCTACATCCAAATCCTGGGTGTTGCACCAGATCTTTCCAATCGCCTTGCCCTTCCACAACCCCTTCGAAAGACTTGGTCTCTTATAAGGAGGGTCAACTTCAGAGCTGATCATTCCAATAGATCCCTTCTTATCCAATGTGCGAATCCCACGAACGGCTGCATCTCCAGTTAAGCCCCCACCAATAATCAAATATTGATAATGTTTCATCGCCTCCTCCTCTATAACGAGTAGCAATATCATAAAGGTACTCAGACTAAAATGGAGCGTCAACAACTAATATATTTGATAAGGCAAGCCACAATAAAGAATTCAAAGAAGCGGACATACCCAAAAACAGAGATAAAATCTGCATTATAGTGAAATCAACTCCCTCGTTATGATCAACCTCCCTATCTTTGGGTACGCTCGTGTCTCTTGTGGTATTTCTTGGGTAAGCGGTGCATACTGTTCGTTTGGATGTTGTTGGGGAAAGGACTCTATTCAGAAACGGTAAACCAATCCAAAAAGTACTGGAAGGTATAGGTCAGGTCCCTCAACTTGCTCCTCTGACTAATAGTGAGATTCATGAAGTCCTCCTAAAGTTACTAAGCTTCCATGCCAAAGCTTATGACTGGAAGCCCCAGGTTGATGTCAGAACGATTCAAACGACAACGGATTCGGGTGGATATCTTCTGCGCACAAAAATCCGCTCTGCAATAGAATATTTCGACCAACTCTACCAGTACAAAGTTTTGAAGAAGAGATGCCTTCTTTAGAGGGTGTGCTGGAAGATTGAGACTGGTATAAATATGGACTTGTAGAAAGGGAAATACGAGTATTTAATCTAGCGAGAAGTTGTACTCCAAAATCCTAGAAAATACTGGCAAGCACGATTTTATAGAGCACTCAAACATGTAAAAAGTAGACATAACCTTGCAAACGTTATTAATTTAGATACAAGGAAAAGCAACCTAGATATTCGTACGTAATAGGTGGTTGCCTCCCAATAAATGCGTCCGATAGTGAGGATTATGTATCTTTTACGGACGGGTTGTAAGTAGTTACTTCGAAAGTCAATAGATAAGGTCGTTCTCTCATGTATAACGAAAACTTTACTGCAAGATGGTAGCGTTACCATCACCCACTCACAGGTAGTTTAAGAATGAGTAAATATTATATGCTAAGTGAATTACACACAGGATTCGTGAAAGAAAAATTCACAAGTCCAAGCATCACAGAGTTCGCCAGTTGATACTAAATTCCCTGTGAGGAATGATTGCACCGCTGCCTTGATATCACCCGCAGCCCCTACAATGACATCAACTCCTATGTTCTCACAATTGGCAGCAGCTGTGGTACCCATAGCTCCAGAAATAATAACAGTAGCACCAGCTTCTTTAATATAATTGGGTAACTCACATGGTCTATGACCTGGATTTGGAATATTTTCTGTCTTGGTAATTTTTTTCCCATCTGTTGTGAAGAATACAAACTTTTCACACAGCCCAAAGTGTTCACTAATTGAATTATTATCAGTTGCCACAGCAATTGTCTTCATCTTATTTTCCTTAACCATATACGACTCCTAAAGGATTTCACCACAAGGTACGTTAATTGTTATTAATCTGTATCCTTACCTATAGCTTGGCCCTTAAGCCTACATTTGTCAAGTAAGATTGGATGGAAGCAGCCCTGTTTTATTGCTTACCAGACATATATATATCACGCAAATCTTGTGATATACCAGAATCTCTAGATTATGCTTTTTGCCTCTCTGTTAGATACCCATATACATCAGGGGCGACACTCTCTTCCATCTCAAATCGCATCGCAACTACGGGTAACACCTCTCCCTTATTATTCTTTTTTGTAGTTTCATGATTTGATAAAAATATCATATCGCCCATGTAGTAAAAAGTTATTCCTTCATCATTATTTTTCTGAATAAACAAAAGCTTACGCATCTCAGTAGAATCCTTTCGAATCGCTTTAGTTTCCGCAGAGTCTAACCTTACTCGGGTTCTTGTTTCCCAGGCAAATTCATTAGCAGATACGAAATAATCATTATAATCAATACTCGCATCTATGACCTCTACATTTTTATTGTAGGTCACAAAGATTGGGCAAGTTCCATTAACGCGGTGAACCTTGTAACCATAGATAGTCGAGCTCTCATCCTTTTCCCAATTCAATAACCGACACACATCCTGACGTGAGTATTTATGATACAAGACAAAGTCATCAGCACGTCTTTGCTTTAGATAGTAGGTTCTGTATTCATACTCCCCGACGGCGAGTATATCGGCAACTTCATTACGATATATTTTATTCTGCAGTAATTGGAGAAACTCGGGGGTTGGTACGAGGGTTTCACCTTGCCATAGACAATAAACCAAATTGCCAAAACTATTGCGTACGGCTGCCTGATAAAATCCATTTTGCAAAATTCGAATAGATGAATCCAAAGCCTCTTCTATCGGATAAAAGTGGTAACGTTGATGAATTAAATCTTTGAGCACCTCCCTTGTCAGAGATGGTTTCCCATTAATGAAATGTTCAATTATGATTTCTTCGTAGGGTCGAATACCTGCACAAATAACTTTAGATAGGAAGTTTAAACTCTGAATATGACTTAACGAGAGTTGGTGGGTAAACTCCTGCTCTACTTTACTTTTAAAAGTGTAATAGTTTTTAGAATAGTCGATCAATAGAAGAGGAGAAATTGCCCCATAGTGGATAAAGTCCATCATCTCAGGAGCCCGGCCAATCTTGGCTCGTACCTTACGATACTCTTCTTTGAGAATTTTAATACTTTTAAATGACACCTCATTGATTGCTTTATAGATGCGTTCTTTTGCCACCCGATCGAAGTTAACGGTAGAGACTCCACTCAAGGCAAGGCTCCCAGTACTAATTGATTTTCGTAAAGCATCCTTTTTATAACTCGTATCGCCAAAAAGAGCGATGGGGATCATATAGTTATTTGTATAGTTACCTATAAAATCTATAACAGTGAGAAACTCCTTGCTGGGGTGTTTACGTAGTCCTCGTCCCATCTGTTGTACAAAGATTATTGCTGATTGGGTTGGTCTCAACATAATAATTTGATTCAATGAAGGAATATCGATCCCCTCGTTGAAAATATCAACCGCGATAAGATACTCTAAACTCCCCTCTTCCTCGTCTTGTTCCAGCCGTGCAAAAGCGGTATCACGCACTTGTTCACTATCACTACCGCTTAGGGCCAAAGTTTTCATCCCCAGGGCCGACAATCGCTCTGAGAGGAGGTTTGCATCTTTATTCCGTGAACAGAAAATTAACCCGCGCCTTCTTTTATGTCCCAGACTATATTTATCAATTGTAGATTTCACCTTGGTAACCCACTCATCAGTTTCAAGCCGCGAAAACAGAGAGAGGTCATCGTACTCTTTTCCCCCGATTGTAAGGTCTGAGATCCCATAATAATGGAAGGGACATAAGAGATCAGCCTCTAAAGCTTGGTTCAATCTAATTTCGTAAGCGATAGTATGATCAAATAGCTGATAGATATCATAACCATCTGTTCTTTCAGGTGTTGCGGTCATTCCTAAGAGAAACTTTGGAGTAAAGTGCGAGAGTACTTTTTCGTAGGAGTGGGCCCCAGCTCGATGAACCTCATCTACTACAATATAATCGAAGTAATTGGGTGCAAAAGAGTAGAGAACGTCATCTTTGGATAAGGTTTGGATCATGGCAAAAACATACCGTGTCCCGTGTTCTGTCTCTCGCCCGCCCCCTAATAGCCCGCAAGAGATGTTTGAACCTAAGATCTGTTTAAAACTACGCATTGATTCTGAGGCAATTTGTTGGCGATGAACAATAAAAAGAAAGCGCTTTGGCTGAAAGGCTTGTACATCCATAGCACTAAGAAACGTTTTTCCACTACCGGTGGCTGAAATAAGTATTGCCTTAAACTTACCTTGGCTACGTAACGTAGTTAAAGCTTGCAAAGCTCCTGCTTGCATACTATTTAAAATTATTTCTTTTTCTTGAGAAAGATCCACCATCGATTCAGAACTAAAGGAATCGCTCCTAAAAGGCTTTCTGATCTCGGTGTAATGGGCAATCCAAGCTGGGGTTACTGTAATAGATTTCTTCCAGGCCCCCTCAAACTCAGTTTGTACCTTACGTAATAAATCTCCATCGCTTAGAGAAACTAAGCGGACATTCCATTCTAGATTAGTAGCCAATGCAGCTTGGGTTAGATTTGAACTACCGATTATGAGGGAAGTATGATTGTGCTCTTCACGATAAAACAGATACCCTTTAGCATGAAAGGGTTTACCTGAGAAAATTCTAAGTTCTATGTTTGGGAAATATGTAAGAATAGTGCTGAGAGCTTCTGGCTGGGTAAAATTTAGGTAGTCAGAGGTGAGAATTCTCCCTTTGACTCCCCGTTCTTGGGCCTCATAGAGGGTCTGAATGAGCATGGCGAGGCCACCTTGGGTTATGAAGGCTACTGAGAATTCAAAACGTATGCTCTCATCAATTTCTTGGCAGAGCGTTGCGAGGACTTTACTGGTAGGTGGATTGTTAAGCACCAAGCGGGGTCTATAGATATCGGTTGACTGAATTGAGTAATCGAGAAATCCAGTCTGGATGCTCGTAGCCAACTCACCCTTTATTATAGAATCCACCTCTTCTACTCCAATATGTTTTCAATCAGTTTCACAATAGGTATGTCTGCAGCGGCCCACTTTACACTATAGAGTTCTTTTTTAGATAACCAACGTGCTGCTATATGCTCAGAAATTATCAGATCACCGCTAGTGATTTCACAGTGATAGGCAATCAAGGAGATGCTAAAAGTTGTGTATTGATGTTCAACGGTAGTGAGGTGTTTTAGGACACGTATATCAGCCGAAAGTTCTTCTTTGATTTCGCGAATGATAGCCTCTTTGCCATCTTCACCAGATTCTAATTTCCCTCCCGGAAATTCCCAGTGCAGGGCCAGTTCGCCCTCATCTTTTCGTTGGGCGGTAAAGACTCTATTGTGTTGTATAAAGACCGCAGCGGCGACTTCAATGTGCTTCATGTTAATTTTCCCTTTACCTACGATCCTAGCAGCATGGGAAGGAATCGTCCAGGCTGAAAAGAGTTTATTTTTATCGTTTTAGCTTGACGTAATCACGAGATTTCTTTATGTTATAACAATTCAACAGGTAGGAGTAGCATACTGTATATTTCACAACCGTCAAGCATCTTAGGTAATTGGAACCAGCAACAATTGAAAAGACTTTTTCTTTTATTGGGTGGATTTTTCCTAATTTTCCTAATTTCAAACACGTTTTCAGCTTATTATCGGATTTTTACCGATTCATCAATATTCCTCTTTTTTCTCATAGTCCTTCCTATGGGGTTACTGGGGTTCCATGTCCATTTTTTCATGGTTCGATTGGAAGTAATTCCAACCCATATCCCTCGACCTAAACGGAGAGAATTCTTTCTCCTTGTACAAGATATTATCAGCCATGAAGAATTCTTGAAACTAAAAACCTATTTTCACCACACCGACCACATTTATGATCATGTCCTTCGTGTTTCATATCTCTCCTATTATATTTCAAAAGTCTTGGGCTTGAATTATCGCGAAGCTGCACGTGGCGGCTTATTACATGACTTTTTTCTGTACGACTGGAGAACGCGAAAGGCAACCGATAGTGCAAAAGCTTTACATGGAAAAGAACATCCACAAATTGCTCTTAAAAATGCTCGTAAGTATTTCAGTGTCAGTGAACGAGAAGCTGATATTATTCTTAAACATATGTTTCCAAAAACTAAGCCTGTTCCCCGTTATTTAGAAAGTGTGGTGGTTTCAATCAGCGATAAAATAGCGACACTGTACGAGTATGCATACTATTATGTAAAGAGACATGCCAAAGCGTAACCTGCTTTAATTCAGCTAAGACTAACTTTGCTACCCTAAAAACTTAGTATAATTTTATAAACACTCTTAACGTCACAAAGTCTTTGATCCTCTCTACTTTTCTTCGCCTTGGCAACATATTATATGAGAAGTTTCATCTTCACGAACTCAACTCTTTTCTCATTTCTGCATAATTTTCCTTGTTGGATGATTTTGCATATGGTAGTCTAATTAAGTAAACACTTAGATAAAAGAGGTATCGACATTCCTGAACTATTTGAAATATTAAAGCCATTGTCAGATAAAACTCGCTATACCATTGTTAAGATGCTGCTAACACGTAATTACTGCGTAGGGGGTCTTGCTCGCGTATTAATGCTCACCGAAGCAGCTATCTCGCAACACCTCAAGGTCCTCAAAGAGGCTGGTATAATCACCGGCTATCGAAGTGGCTATTTCATGCATTATCAAGTAAATCGAAGCATACTAAAACATATGGCGGATGGTCTTCATGGACTAAGTGAGATTCCACGCACAAATTCAGCATCTTGTCACCCAGTGGCAAAGGAAAATTGTCTTGTGTGTAATTTCGAAGCCTTAGCCTATACAGATAGGTAACGACAGATAATGAGTATATGAAATAGTTTAAAGGGAGGAATTTTTATGCGAAATGTTGATGTAGTTGTTGTAGGCGGTGGAGCCTCTGGATTGCAGGCTGCGATTACGACCAAATCCACCTATCCTGAAAAGGAGGTTGTCTTAATTCGCAAAGAAGCCCAAGTGCTTATTCCCTGCGGTATCCCCTACCTATTTGGCACCCTCAGCAGTAGTGAAAAGGACATCCTCCCCGATAAACTATTAACCAGCGTTGGTGTCGAAATTATCATAGATGAGGTTACTGATATAGCTGTGGAAGACCGCATCTGTCATACCGCTAGTGGAGAATCTTACAAATATGGGAAATTAATTCTTGCTCTAGGTTCTATTCCAACCCTCCCAGGGTGGTTAAAAGGAGCTGAACTTGAAAACGTCTTTACAATTCCTAAAAACAAAGTATATCTAGATGACATGCTCGCTAAGCTAGCGACTACTAAACGTGTCGTAGTGATTGGCGCCGGCTTTATTGGTGTTGAGGTCTCAGATGAACTGAATAAAAAAGACTTTGAAGTAACTTTGGTCGAAATTGAACAAACCATTCTGAGTAAAGCTTTTGATGAAGAATTTGGCAAGATAGCCGAAGATCATTTGAGGGAACGAGGAGTAAACCTCATCACTGGGAAAGGGGTGGCAGAAATCAAGGGAGAGGATGGAAAGGTAAAACAAGTGGTTCTCTCCTCCGGTGAAACAATCGAAGCCGATGCCGTAGTCCTTTCCATGGGATATGTACCAAATACCGAAATAGCCGTAAAAGCTGGTATCGAACTCAATGAATTTGGATTTATCCGTACTTGCGAATATATGAGGGTTCTCCCCTGTTCCACTGATATTATTGCAGTTGGAGACTGTGCCGAAAAAAGAGATTTTATAACGAGAAAACTGGATAGGACTATGTTAGCTTCAACCGCTTGCGCTGAGGCGCGTACAGCTGGCATGAACCTCTATACATTGAGTCCATGTAAACCCTTTACCGGGACCATTGCCATCTATTCAACTGCAATAGGGAAACATGCTTTCGGCACAGCAGGGATAACTGAAGCCAAAGCGCTTCAAGAAAACTTTGCAATTATCAGTGGAAGTTTTACTGGTGTAGATACCCACCCAGGAAATTTAAGCCATTCTCATGCCCAAACAGTTAAATTAATTGTTGCGACTGACTGTGGAATGATTTTAGGAGGAGAAGTGTATGGTGGGTATAGCACTGGCGAACTCATCAATGCAATTGGCTTCCTTATTCAAAACCGGGTGCCCGTAAAGGCTCTGCTAACCATGCAGATTGGTACACAACCATTGCTCACCGGCTCTCCAGCTGGATACCCTCTCATCAAGGCTGCAGAAGTAATTGTCAAGAAAATGAGGAATTAAATATTGAGATATTAGGCATTTCCTCTAAGTCCTTAGTTGTCTCAAAGGTTGTTTAAAATGCTCGAAATTTTTGGGCCCGTCCCTTCTAGAAGATTAGGACAGAGTTTAGGTGTTAACAATATCCCACCTAAGAACTGTACCTATGCCTGTGTGTATTGCCAATTAGGCAAGGCCTTATGGATGTCAACGCAACGCAAAACCTTTTACCATCCTCAAAACCTGGCTTATGCAGCCAGTGAAAAAGTTCGATTATTGATGGATCAGGGCATCCACTTAGACTATGTGACCCTAGTCCCAGATGGAGAACCGACATTGGATATCCATTTATTGGAGCTTATGACGTACCTGAAGGAGATTCCGGTACCACTAGCCGTAATTACAAACGGTTCATTACTTACCGATGACAATGTTACCGAGGCTCTGCTCTTAGCTGATTGGATTTCCTTGAAAGTTGATGCTTACACCGAAAATGTGTGGAAAAAAATAAATCGCCCCTGTAGAGACTTACAGCACACAAAACTTCTAAAAGGAATGCAGAAATTTGCAAATCGATTCCATAAAAAGCAGTCCGGAAAATTAATGACCGAAACTATGTTAGTTGAGGGGATCAACACCGACCCGGCTGAGCAAGAAGCTGTTGCTGATTTTATTAAAACGTTACACCCTCAGACTGCATACTTGTCAATCCCAACAAGACCCCCTGCAGAGTCTTGGGTCGAGGCAGCCACCGAGAAGTCACTGACCCGTACCTTTGTGATCTTCTCAGAAAGAGTGCCATCCGTTGAATATCTGATTGGTTACGAAGGCAACGCCTTTACCAATTCTGGCGATGCAAGAGAGGACATACTTAGTATCACTGCAGTCCATCCTATGCGAGAAGAAGCTGTGTCACAGTTACTCCTGCGCAATAAAGCCGATTATTCTCTCGTTGATACGTTATTGCAAGAACATCTTCTCATAGCAAATACGTATCAGGGAAATACATACTATGTCCGCTCATTCTCAAAAAATAGAGGAGTTTGAGCAACATCTCATGCTACTGAAGAAGGAGTGGAAAAGAAATCTTTACCTTGCACAAAGATGCACGGGAAGTGTGTTTAATATAGGAGGTGGTACCATGCCAAGAGGTAATGGAAAAGGCCCTTTAAGGGGCAGGAAGAAGAGTGCCATGGGACCCGGGGGTAATTGCGTGTGCGTCCCCTGTGGTGTTCGCATCCCCCATAAGCCAGGGAAGGCCTGCACCGAGATGTTTTGTCCGCAATGTGGCAAACCCATGCTTAGAGAAGAACTGTTACAGGAGACAAAATAAAAAAGCATTAATTCAT
>CAZGDR010000028.1:0-9346 GCA_964524755.1 uncultured Spirochaetaceae bacterium | reverse complement strand
AATATTCTTGCATCAGCTAACTCAAACGAGTACTATAAGGCATGTCTGACTGTACAGTAACTAATGAATTTCTTGCTCGCCATAGTATGTTTGGGGGACTCAGTGATGCTGATCTCACCATTGTTCGCCCTCTATTAGACGAGAACACCTACCCTAAGGGGACGGTTTTATTGCGTCAGGGGGAACCTAACAGCACGGTCTATTTTATTGTTGAAGGCGATATCTTGATTCAAAAACATCCCGAAACGGAGAATCCAGCCGAAAGAGAAATAACTACATTGCACACGGGAGATTCTTTTGGGGAGATGGAGCTGATCGATATTCAAGGTTGTGCAGCATCTGCAATCTGTTTAACTGAGGTCTGTATTATCTCGCTGTCTAGCCAGAACTTGCACGAATTGTCAAAAACACATCTTATGCTGTTTACCATGATTATCATGAACCTGGCCCGCGATATTAGCCGCCGCTTACGTAAGACCGATAATCTACTAGCTATGATTTCAAAACAAGACCCACCAGTATAATATGTTGACGAAAGAAAGTGCATCTTCTCTAGTCAATATGTGCTGTTTTTATATGAATCAAGCACTCTTTAGAAAATTTCTAATGTAACTGAAGAGTTCCACATGGAGGAAATATTTGAAAAAGAAACATGAAGTTTTAGCTGAAGCCTGGAAAAATCGAAAAGGACCAGCTGTTTTCACAACTGCCAGCCACGAGGGGATTGCCAATAGTATTTTTGTCTCTTGTATTGAAATAGATGACGCCGGTAATATTATTATCGCTGATAATTATTTCCACAAAACAAATCAGAATATAGCTGACGGAAGTAAAGGTGTAGTTTTATTCATTACCGAAGAAGATAAATCCTTCCAGATTAAAGGTGAGATCACCTGCTATGAAACAGGTCCTTTTTATGATTTTATGAAATCTAAGAACCCCACAAAACATCCTGGCCACCGTGCTGTGGTGATCCACGTCTCTGAAGTGTATTCTGGGGCTACCAAATTAGCGTAACCCATCATGTTAACATGACGCATCCTCTTGCCCTCCTTCTAAGCTGAGCTTATTATACATGCAGGGGGAAGATATGAATGGTCAAGATCTTATCACTCAACAAAGAACTTATTTTGCTAGTGGCGAGACTCTCTCTATAGAAACTCGTAAGGGGGCCTTACAAAAGTTATTACAAGCTATTGATAGGCATGAACAGGCCATTTTGGAAGCCTTGCATACCGATCTCTCAAAAAGTCACATCGAAGGATACATAACTGAAATCGGCATAGTACGACACGAATTAAGATATTGTTTAAAACACATAAAGACGTGGAGTAAGGTAAAACGAAAAAGAACACCACTCGCCTACTGGCCCTCGAAAAGCTTCATTGTGCCCGAACCCTATGGAGTAGTTTTGATTATGGCTCCTTGGAATTATCCCTTCCAGCTCTGTTTAGTCCCCCTTATAGGGGCTATTAGTGCGGGGAATACTGTCATTTTAAAACCTTCGGCTTATGCTCCAGCGACGAGTCAAGTTATTGCCGACCTCATTACTGAGGTCTTTAACTCTAACTATGTTTCAGTAGTGCAAGGGGGACGGAAGGAGAATGAGGAATTGCTTGAACAATGTTTCGATTATATATTCTTTACTGGTAGCAAAGCTGTCGGCAAACTAGTTATGGCAAAGGCTGCCCAACATCTCACCCCTGTGACGCTGGAACTTGGTGGAAAAAGTCCTGCGGTGGTTGATGCTACAGCTAACATTACCCTTGCGGCTCGCCGTATTATTTTTGGCAAGCTCATCAATGCGGGTCAAACTTGTATTGCTCCAGATTATGTGTTAGTCGATAAGAGTATTAAAAAGGCTTTAGTCGCAGCGTTAAAAACTGAAATAGCTACATCTTTTGTCGAAGGAGACATCTCTGATTTTCCGACTATCGTCAATACAAAACATTACCAACGCCTGTCCGCATTTGTAAAAGATGATCCCACCATTGACAGCAGTGTTCTAGATGAACAAAATTTACGCATTGCCCCTATCCTTTTAGAAAACGCAACCTTCACTGACCCTATTATGCAAGAAGAGATTTTTGGTCCAATCCTGCCTATTATTACTTTTGACACGCGAGAAGAAGCTATCGAACAAATCATTTCAAAACCCAAACCTCTAGCCCTCTACCTTTTCACCAAAGATAAGAGCACGATGCAGCGTTTCATGCACACCGTCTCATTTGGCGGAGGCTGTATCAATGACACTATTATCCATATGACCAATAATCACATGGGGTTCGGAGGTGTTGGGGAAAGTGGCATGGGATCCTATCATGGAAAGAAAAGTTTTGATACTTTTACCCATTACAAGAGTATGGCGAAGAGTTCTAACTGGATTGATATACCACTACGGTACCGTCCTTATTCAAAAAGGAAAGAAAATATTATAAAAAAAGTCTTACGATAATCAAGGAAGAAAGACGAATATCATTAAAAGGAATTTTTTTACTAGATGACTTAGACTTGCTGAGTAGTTGACTAACATTTTCCTTTATGGTATTCTCTACTTGCTTTCAATTTTTGCGTTGCAGCTAGTTCGTTTCCTTGCTTTGTATGTTTGCATTCTTCGATGAATAACTTCCAGCAGACAGGTAAATAGTCCAAACTGCCCAAATGAAGCAATATTATTGTATACAGGCTTAGCCTGTGAAGGATGCTTTTATGGCAAAGAAAATTTATGTTGGTAACATGAGTTACAACACTTCAGAGGAACAACTCTGGAATCTATTCGCACAGTACGGTACAGTCGTGAGTGCCAATATCATCATGGATCGTGAGACTCGTCGTCCAAAGGGCTTCGGTTTTGTCGAGATGGAAGAAGATAGCGCTGCTGAAGCTGCTATTTCTCAGCTTGATGGTCAGGACCTCGATGGTCGTAATCTTCGTGTAAGCGAAGCTACTGCCAAACCCCGTACCCCACGCAACGACTACAGATATTAATCTTATCGTCTAATGGAAATAATTGGAGCCAGAAATGGCTCCAATTTTCTTTTTGCACTAGTGAGATTAAAAAAATATAGAGATTATCTTGTCTCAGTCCTTATCTAACCAAGCCAAGGAGAGTTTTTGATGCAACTTTTGCAAACAATTATTAATTCATTTTTCAGCTTCAAAGCCTACGTAATGTTACCAATCATCATTTTATTAGTAGGGTTATTAAGTGGCATGAAAGTTAAACATGCCCTTATGGGTTCTCTACGACTAGCAGCTGGATTTGCAGGTATCTTTATTGCCTTTGACTTCTTCGTTGCTACCATTAACCCCGCCGTACAAGCTTTGGCTCAAGTGCGAGGACTGGACCTCCCCATCCTTGATGTCGGCTGGCCACCGTTGGCAGCTATAACATGGGCCTCTCCTGTTGCCCATATCTCAATTCCTCTCATCATCGTCATCAATGTCATTATGCTTAGCACAAACCTCTCTAAAACGATCTATATTGATATTTGGAATTATTGGCATTTTGCCATGTTGGGAGCTTTTGTACTTAGTACAAGTCAGAGTCTACTCTTAGGATTATTAGCTACAGCACTTATCGCCATCTATACCATAAAAATGGCGGATTGGACTGGTCCAGAAGTCCAGCGGGAGATGGGTTTGGAAGGTATTACCATCTCTCCCCTTTCGTCGGTCGGCTTATTCCCTTACGCAGTAGGTATCGATTTACTCCTCTCTAAACTTCCTGGAGTAAAACAGGTTGACTACAATCCGAGCGACCAACAAAAAGAGCCTTCTGTTTTCAGCGAACCTATGGTGATTGGGGTTCTTGTTGGAGTAGCACTTGGGTTAACGGCTAGTTATCCTCTCAAAGAATTATTAGAGCTCAGTGTCCACATTGCTGCAGTAATGTTTATTTTGCCTCAATGCGGCAATCTCATTGGAGAAGGGATGGGAGCTGTATCTTTAGCTCTCAGAGAGCGTATACAAAAGCACTTTCCTAAGAAAAAAGGTTTGCTCATTGCCCTTGATCCGGGTGTAATCATGCATAATCAATCGATACTAACTACTGGTATTATTCTTATGCCTATTGCAATACTACTAGCGCTTATCGTCCCTGGAAACAAAACACTTCCACTTGGTGATTTACCGGCTTTAATTTCTCAAGTTGCTGTTATTGTATTAGTCTGTCGTGGAAACGTTTTCCGATCGGTTATAGCCGGAATCCCCTTAATTATTGGATACTTACTCATTGCCAGCAAACTAGCTCCAATGATTACCATGCTCTCTCACAAAGTAGGAACACCAACTCCAGAGGGAGTCCTTATTACCTCATTAACAGATGGTGGGAATCCGATACGATTCTGGGGGCTAATGTTATTCCAAGGCAATATAGTCGCATTCGCTATAATTCCGATCTTTGTAGGTTTGCTTCTCTTAGGGCACAACCGTTATAAAAATCAACAACAGCTATAACGATATGGTATAAATAAGTGGCTATTCTACAAAACATCCCAACCTGAACAAACGTCAACCCAAGCCCTACTTTTTGATAATGTAGATAATTCATCTATGGTTAACTCAATTGCTGAATTAGGAGAACCGCAAGCAGGAAACACTGTTTTAAATCTTTTTAAGGATTCATCTAGGTAGACGCTTATGCTCTCATCAAAAAGTGCGAATGGACAAACTCCTCCGACTGGGTGACCGGTTAGTAGGTACGTAGTCTCTACATCTAGCATCTTAGCTTTCATCCCAAACTGGTCTTTAAATTTTCGATTATGTATGCGGGCGTCACCAGCTGTGACTACTAAAATACACGTGCTCCCTTGAGCAAAAGCAAGAGATTTTGCTATCCGTGCTTCAGTGATTCCTAAAGCTTCGGCAGCTAATGCTACGGTAGCACTAGAAACATCAAATTCTAAAACATCAGATTCTTTTCCCCAAGCAGAAAGATATTCTTTAACAGATGATATGGACATTATCTTATAAGATCTCCTTCATATTTTTTCACTCTTTACTTTTATAAAACGTAAAATGAACTTCCTAACGATGCAATACTATTTTATTTCTCTATGTTATAAGTTTTTATTATTGTCATAAGTATAGAATATCTATCTCTGCCACATAGGTCACAACTAACAAAGATATAATTTTTCGAGCTCACTATATCAACACACATTATAAAACTAAGCAGTATTTGGAATAATTCCAAATAAGGTCTTTAGTTATTGGCCGTATACTCACACCAAAATCTAGTGTTTTCACCACTACTGTAAACAACTTGAGTCACAAATCAATTTTTGAAGCAGGTAATTTTTTAACATTACAAAGTAATTTTTCGCAACTTCTGCCTTTTCCATCATTTTAAGCAGTCTATTGAAAGCGCATGCTCTTTTCTTGTCTGAAAAGAACATGCAAGCTTAACCTCTACCCCAAGCATAATTACATGTTTGCAATGATAACATCACCAAACTCGCTGCAGGAAATTTCAGTAGAACCTTCCATTAATCGAGCAAAGTCATAGGTGACTGCTTTTGCTTGTAATGCTCCAATAATTCCCTTATCAATTAGTTTTGCGGCTTCACCCCACCCTATATACTCAAGCATTAACATTCCTGAAAGAATAAGGGAGCTAGGATTCACTTTATCGAGTCCGGCATACTTTGGAGCTGTGCCGTGGGTTGCTTCGAAGACTGCGTTTCCCGTTTGGTAATTTATATTAGCCCCAGGAGCAATACCAATCCCACCTACCTGCGCAGCTAGAGCATCCGAAATATAATCTCCATTGAGGTTCATGGTCGCAATTACCCCATATTCACTAGGGCGAGTAAGTATTTGTTGTAGAAAGGCATCGGCAATCACATCTTTGATGAGGACCTTCCCCTCTGGAATTTTCCCATCCACTACATCGTCCCAAGTCACCGTGTGATCACCAAACTCTTCACGGGCAATCTCATAACCCCATTCACGGAAAGCCCCTTCGGTGAATTTCATGATATTGCCTTTATGCACTAAGGTTACTGAGGGGCGCTTATGTTCAATAGCATATTTGATGGCGGCTCTGATGAGTCGTTTGGAACCAGTCTCGCTGGCAGGCTTGATGCCAATACCACTGTCTGAACTGATATGCCAACCGTAGTTTTTGCGTAAATGTTCAATTAGAGCTAAGGTTTTTTCCTCACCTTGCTTAAGTTCATAACCTGCATACACGTCTTCGGTGTTTTCACGAAAAACTACCATGTCAATACGTTCAGGCTGTTTCACTGGTGAAGGAATCCCTTGGTAATATTTCACGGGACGCAAACAAACATATAGATCAAGGCGTTGACGAATGGTAACGTTGAGACTTCTAAACCCACCTCCTACGGGTGTTGTTAATGGTCCTTTTATGCCGACAAGATACTCTTTCAAAGCCTCTTCAGTAGCTTTAGGAAGCCATTCTCCAGTTTTCTTAAAGGCTTTCTCTCCTGCAAGCACTTCTTTCCAAGTAATCTTACGCTTTGAGTTATATGCTTTTTGTACGGCAGCATCGAAAACACGTTCTGCAGCTGCCCAGATGTCAGGGCCAATACCATCACCTTCAATAAAGGGAATAGTCGGGTTGTTAGGGACGTTGAGCCCTTCAGGGGTCATGGTTATTTTTTGTTCCATTGTCGTTCCTCATTGTTCAATTAGTTATGTAGAATAGAAATTCAGTAGTGTTTCGCAGTGTACCAGAAAGAGGTGGGCTTGTTAATACCCTCCTCTTTTCACGGTATTATGCAGGAAAAACGCTAGTATCCTGGTAGAGGTTGCACCAAAGGTTACAGATGTCATTTGACGGTGTTGCAACGGTATGACCTTTAGCAGGGATGACAGCGGTAAGTTAGACGATAAACATACACTATTTGTTAAGGAGAATACCATTATAATTTAATTTTAGTGAATACATGATAGGTTATTTAATTTTACATTGTTCATCTGACAGGACTGCCCCATTCATTTATCCTTTATTGCGAGTGTTCCCCTATGAGTTTGAGAGAAGTGTTAGAGGATGACAGGTAATTAATTGACCTTCAAGGGTAATTTTATGCACTTATGCCTTTTACTCATCAAATGGAAAGAATATTAGTTTTCTTGCATCTTTGCAATAAAAGCCTCAACTTCATTGGGCAGTTCAGCATAGAGGTCTTGATCACTCTTTAAGATCTTCTTGAGAATAAAGAGTGTTACATTTTGGTGTTCAGCTAAAATGATTCTCCCACCAAACCATCCTTTTGCTGTAGCACTTTCCAGGAGAGCCTCTGGATAGCTTTTTATAAATTGCTCTTCTTTATGTGCTGCGTTCGTTGCACAAAGATACAGCCCTAAGTGTTTTTTACGTAATTCATCTCTATTTTTGCGGCAAAAACGTGTTAATTTCCTCGATAAACTACCCGCATGAATTCCACCTCCAATAACTACTCTATCGTAGTGTGTGAGTGGCTTCTCTAGCTTAGCGTGGGTTATTTGAACTAGGTCAGTGCCAGGACCGAGTTCTGCAGCAATTTTCTGTGCACATTCCTTTGAATATCCATTTCTCGAAGTGTAGACAATCAAAGTTTCCATAGTCCCCCCCTAGTTATATTCTAACTATACATGCTTGAATATGTGGGGCGCAACCAATTCTGATATAAACAATTCTCTATAACAAAACATGAGGGAAAATCCAATTTTCTTGCCTCTAGTCATGCGTTGTATTATATTTATTGTACGCAATTAAATTCTATTGATTGGAAGGAGACAACGATGAGACGTAAGCAATTATTACTCAGTATATTTTTTCTGGTAGGAGCCAGCCTCTCCATGTTGTTTGCTGCACCCATGGCAGAAAAAACCTACCAAAAAATACAAGATATGGATTTCTCAGTTCAAAGTTTAGAAACCATTACCCAAACCTACGACAACCTCTATGATCAGGTCGCAAGAATAGCAGAAAATGCACGGGAAGATATGATCAAAGCGCGTCAACATGGTGATCGCCAAGCCTATCGAGAAGCGTATTATCGCTACACCGATTTAGCCAAATATAATATGACGCGAGAACAGACTGTTCGTTTATTGGAACGGATTTTAGAGGAACCTGCAGAAAAACAAATCGAATATGCTACGTGGTTATATGAGCGAAGCAGATATTACAGGCCTACTTTGAGCATCGACTTTTCACAAAGTGGTGAAGGATACAGCTACTGCTATACACAACGTATGCAACATCCTCCTCAAGCTGAGATAGTATTACCTGATGCTTCTCAAATCCGATTTGACATCAGCAAGACTGGAAGATTAATTGGATGGGGAACAACCCCCAACCAGGTTGATTATGAGCCAGGGGAAAAGATTAAGATGCCCCTCACAAACCAAACGCTATATGCGATATGGACCAGTGCAGTGCAGTTCTTAGATCCCCGCACTGCCACTGAGGAGCTGTACCAACCAGTTAGTATCGGCGATACGATCATCACTCCTAAAGTAGATTCCTTAGGACCTAATGATCGTTTTCTCGGCTGGTATGATCAACATAGTCGTACCCTCATCGAGGGGGGGGCGCCATATGAAGTAGTTGGTCAAGGTGCTGTATTTCAAGGATTATGGAAAAACCTCACTATAGAGGCAATTAATCCTCTTTATTATGGCTTTGATCGGTTACCAACAAAGAACCAAATAAAAATTGGCTTTAGTGTTTCTAATCAGGGTAATGTTTCTTTGAGAGGATTAAAGGCAACACTCTCCTCACAAAGTCCCTATGTGGAATTCCTACAGGATACTCTGGCATTGAATGATATTCCTGCTGGTATGCACAGAACGAATAATAGCCGTTACGTTACTAGGACACAATCCAATATCAGTGGCGAAAGCAATACATTTAAGTTTGTCATCAATGAAGCCCCAAGTGGAACAAGCATTCCCTTTATCCTTTCAATAACCGATGGGAATGGAGAAACTTGGACTTCACCAGTAACCTTTACTGTTCGCTAAGCATCTAGGCGGCAGATGCTGCCTAGTCCTATCATCCGCTCTAACGACCTCTAATAGATAACACCTATCTCAAACTTGAACCAAGAGCAAATGTTTTTGTATCAGGGTTGAGACCCCTAATAGATAACACCTATCTCAAACAGCCTTATTAGTTGAGCCTTTACCCATGATGGTTGAGACCCCTAATAGATAACACCTATCTCAAACATCCTGTACAACTGGCAGGGTATAAGAACGGGTTGAGACCCCTAATAGATAACACCTATCTCAAACGTCTTGAGGGTCTCATATGTTTCATAGGGGGGTTGAGACCCCTAATAGATAACACCTATCTCAAACTCTTCGCTGTACTCGAACGCCTCCGCTT